>JANXSS010000351.1 GCA_025356535.1 Herminiimonas sp. | reverse complement strand
GTTCCTGCTTCATGGTGTTGATGAAGCGGGTATAGACCAGGTACACCGCGTCGAGCTTGCCCTCCTGGTACGCGTCCAGCAATACCTTGACCGGACCGATCAGCTTGTCGAGGTGCGGCGTGTCGCCCAGCTGGATGGCATGCGACACCACCTTGGCGCCGATACGATTCAGAAAGCCCAATCCCTTGTTGCCGATGGCAACGGCTTCGATCTTGTTGCCCTTCGATTCCAGGTCGCGCACCTTGGTCGTCACCAGACGCAGGGCGTTGGTGTTCAAGCCGCCGCACAGGCCCTTGTCGGTGGTGACGACGATGAAGCCGACTGCCTTTGCATTGTCCTGCTTGACCAGAAACGGATGGGTGTATTCCGGATTTGCCAATGCCAGGTTGGCTGCGATATTGCGGATCTTTTCGCTGTATGGCCGGGCCGAGCGCATCCGCTCCTGCGCCTTGCGCATCTTGGACGCGGCGACCATTTCCATCGCCTTGGTGATCTTCTTCGTATTTTCTACGCTCTTGATCTTGCCACGTATCTCTTTGCCTACTGCCATGAGTCCCTGCTCCTTAACGCTGCCGTCGCACCGGTGTTCTGGCGCGGATTGTCACTGTCGTCACGATCGTCACGATGGGCAGCGCGCACCTTGCATGCGCTGCCCGCGTGCAGTGCCTAGAATGATTTCTTGAAGGCCGTGATCGCTGCCGACAGGGCGGCTTCATTGTCCTTGTCGAGCGCCTTGGTGTCTTCGATCTTCTGCAGTACCGCGGCATGGCTGGTCTTTATGAAACCGTGCAGGCCGGCCTCGAAAGGCAGCACCTTCTTGATTTCCAGGTCGTCGAAGAAGCCCTTGTTGACGGCAAACAGCGACACGGCCATCAGCGAAATCGACAACGGCGAATACTGTGCCTGCTTGAGCAATTCGGTGACGCGGGCGCCGCGGTCGAGCTGCTTGCGGGTCGACTCATCCAGATCGGAGGCAAACTGCGCAAAGGCAGCCAGCTCGCGGTACTGCGCCAGATCGGTACGGATACCGCCGGACAGGCCCTTGATGACCTTGGTTTGCGCAGCGCCACCGACGCGGGAGACAGAGATACCTGCGTTAATTGCCGGACGCACGCCCGAGTTGAACAGGGAGGTGTCCAGGAAGATCTGGCCGTCGGTGATCGAAATCACGTTGGTCGGAACGAACGCGGAAACGTCGCCGGCCTGGGTTTCGATGATCGGCAGCGCGGTGAGCGAGCCGGTCTTGCCCTTGACTTCACCCTTGGTGAAGGCTTCGACGTAGTCTTCGTTGACGCGTGCTGCGCGTTCGAGCAGGCGGCTGTGGAGATAGAACACGTCGCCGGGATAGGCTTCGCGGCCCGGTGGACGGCGCAGCAGCAGCGACACCTGACGGTAGGCTACGGCCTGCTTGGACAGATCGTCATACACGATCAGTGCATCCTGGCCGCGGTCGCGGAAGTATTCGCCCATGGCGCAACCGGAGTATGGCGAGACGAACTGCATCGCGGCCGACTCGGACGCCGATGCGGCGACCACGATCGTGTATTCCATGGCGCCATGGAGTTCGAGCGAACGCACGATGTTCTTGATCGTCGACGCCTTCTGGCCGATGGCGACATAGATGCATGTCACGTCCTGGCCCTTCTGGTTGATGATCGCGTCGATCGCCACGGCGCTCTTGCCGGTCTGGCGGTCGCCGATGATCAGCTCGCGCTGACCGCGGCCGATCGGCACCATCGCGTCGATCGACTTCAGGCCGGTCTGCATCGGCTGCGACACCGACTGACGGGCAATCACGCCCGGCGCGATCTTTTCGATCGGCGCGACCAGCTTGGCGTTGACCGGACCCTTGCCATCGATCGGCTGGCCCAGGGCGTTGACGACACGACCCTTGAGTTCTGGTCCGACCGGCACTTCCAGGATGCGGCCGGTGCACTTGACGGTGTCACCTTCGGAGATGTGCTCGTAATCGCCCAGGATCACGGAGCCGACCGAGTCGCGCTCCAGGTTCAGCGCCAGGCCGAAGGTATTGCCCGGGAATTCCAGCATCTCGCCCTGCATCACGTCCGACAGACCGTGGATGCGGCAGATACCATCGGAGACCGAGATGACGGTGCCCTGATTGCGAATCTCGGCGGTGTCGCCGAGGCCTTGAATCCGGCTCTTGATCAGTTCGCTGATTTCGGACGGGTTGAGTTGCATGGTTGACTCCTAAGATTTATCTTCGCTATTGCGACAGCCGGGCGCCGCAGAATGCTGCGTACGCGCTATTTGCTTCAGGCCGACAGTGCCACGTGCATCTGCTGCAGCTTGGCGCGCACCGAGGTGTCGAGCACTTCATCGCCGACGACGACGCGCACGCCGCCGATCAAGGCATTGTCGACGTGCACCGACGGATTGAGCTTGCGGCCGAATTTACGCTCCAGTGCCGCCAGCAGGGACGTTACCTGCCCGTCCGTGATCGGGAAGGCGCTAGTGATTTCCGCGTCTGCCGCACCTTCCTGCGCATTCTTCAGCGCCTGGAACTGGGTGGCGATTTCAGGCAGCAGGGAAATGCGACCGTTCTCCACCAGCATGCGGGTGAAGTTCTGCGTTTCGGCATTCAGCGGCGACTTCATCAGCGACAGGAACGTGGCAGCGATGTCGCTGTCGGAAACCTTCGGATTGCGCGACAACGCAGCGACATCGGGATGCGATGCCAGGTGCGCCATCTCGGCAACGATTTCCGACCAGACCGTCAGGTTGCCGGCCTTGGCAACCCGAAACAGCGCTTCGGCATAAGGACGAGCAATGGTTGCGAGCTCTGCCATGGTTACAGCTCGGTCTGCAGCTGGGCCAGCAGGTCGGCATGCGCCGCTGCGTTGACTTCGCGCTTCAGGATCTGCTCGGCACCCTTGACTGCCAGGGTTGCCACCTGTGCGCGCAGTTCTTCGCGGGCACGTGTTACCTGTTGCTGTGCTTCGTCGCGTGCTGCGGCAACGATGCGGACCGCTTCTTCAGCTGCCGTTTTCTTTGCATCGTCGATGATGCCGGCAGCGCGTTTTTCCGCGTCGCCGATACGCTTCTGGCCTTCATCGCGCGCGCCGGACAGTTCTGCCTGCACGCGCTTTTCAGCGGCAGCCATTTCCGCCTTGCCGCGGTCGGCGGCAGCCAGTCCATCCGCAATCTTCTGCGCCCGGTCGTCGAGCGCTTTCATCAGGGGCGGCCACACGAACTTCATTGTGAACATCGCCAGGATGAAGAAGACCACGAACTGTGCAGTTAGTGTTGCATTTAAGTTCACGGTAGGTTCCTTCTCAGAATAACGTGTACCGGGCGCCGGATCATGCGATCAGGCGCCCGGCGGGATGAGAATTGGCTGATCAGCCCTTGATGAACGGATTGGCGAACGCGAACATCATCGCGATACCGACACCGATCAGGAACGCAGCGTCGATCAGACCGGCCAGCAGGAACATCTTGGTTTGCAGCGTGTTCATCAGTTCTGGCTGACGTGCCGAGGCTTCAATGAACTTGCCGCCCATGATGCCGATACCGATACATGCGCCGATAGCACCGAGACCAATAATCAAACCACAAGCCAATGCTACGAATGCGACGTCAGTCATGAAAACTCCTTAGATATTGAAAAGACAAAAAGTAAAAAACAAAAAACTGAAAACTCGTTACGGCGCATTGCTGCGCTTCCTGCAAACCGTCAAACCGTCAAACCAGCACTTTCCAAGACCGCATCTCGACTACCAATCGTCCTGCCGATCAATGCCCTTCATGTGCCTGGCCTACATACACCAGGGTCAGCATCATGAAAATGAAGGCTTGCAGCACGACGATAAGAATATGGAAGATCGCCCAGATCGAACCGGCAACCACGTGCATGCCGAAACCCCACCATGTCGCGGTCGAACCAAGCAGCGCGATCAGGAGAAAAATCAGCTCGCCGGCATACATGTTGCCGAACAGTCGCATGCCCAGCGAGACGGTCTTTGCAACGAATTCGATGATGTTCAGGCCGAGGTTCGGAAGCCACAGCAGCGGATGGGAGCCGAACGGCGCGCAGAACAGTTCATGCACGAAGCCGCCGAGGCCCTTGATCTTGATGTTGTAGAACATCATGAGCGCAAACACACCGAGTGCCATGCCGATCGTGCCATTGATGTCGGCAGTTGGCACCGCGCGGTGGAAATGAATCACGTGACCGAGACCGACGGCCTTGAACAGGCGGTCGAACAGGTCGACCGGCAGGAAGTCCATCGAGTTCATCAACAGTACCCAGACGAACACGGTCAGCGCCAGCGGCGCGATGAACGCGCGGTTGCCATGGATGATTGCCTTTGACTGGTCTTCGACCATTTCGACGACCATTTCCACGGCCGCCTGAAAACGGCCCGGCACGCCCGAGGTGGCGCGGCGTGCGGCTTGCCACATGAAGAACGAACCGATGATGCCGATTGCCAGCGACCAGAAGATCGTGTCCAGATTGAATACCGTGAAATCGACGATCTTCGTCTGCTCGTGCGAGGTGAAGTGATGCAGGTGGTGAACGATATATTCGGTTGCGGAGGGTGCATGTGTTGCCGCCTCGCCTGCCGCTGCCGCAGCCATTTCAGTCGCCATGTCAGTGCCTAAATAATAAGATGATGTAACTTTTCAGTGCCACGATGAAAGCAGCGATCATCGCCAGCCAGTTCAGGTCGTGATACAGCCAGGCGGTCGCGCCAAGCAGCGCCACCGTCAATGCAATCTTTACAAATTCACCGATGAAAAACGACATCGGATTGGCACCGTTGGCACCATGCGCATTGGCAAACAACCGCAGGGCAAACAGGCCATTGGGCACGACGCAACAGAGGCCGCCCAACAAGGCCGAAATCAGAGCCGGCATGCCGGCGATCAGGCCGGCGACGCAGGCCGCAACGACCGTGGTCGCAAGTTGCAGTAGAACGACGCGCAGCATACGAATCCAGGGACACAAGCTTCGCGGGCAAGCAGCGCGCGTGGCCCGGCCGTTCTCAAGTTCTCGGTTTCAGGTTCTGTTGGGTACTTCACAAAGCCACGGGATTATAAGTGCAATCCTCAACGTGCGTCAAACCTTTGCTGCTCTGATAATGCGCACGTTTGGCATATTGCCCGCAATCGGTGCATGCCCCGGGCCACCTTATGGGCAACCGTCGGCAGGTAGTGGTGCACCTAACCGGCGGCAGCGGCGCCGCGCAGCCTGGCGATGACACCGTCGAGGGCGTCGTGGCTGGCGAAATCGATCTGCAGCGTGCCGTGATTTCGGGCGCCGATCTTGATCGTCACCGATGTTGCAAGCAAGTCCGAGAGTTCTTCTTCGAGGCGCTTCAAGTCGCGCGACTTTTCGCGCGCCGGTTCGCGTGGCTTGAAACCTGCGGCCTGTTCCTCGACCGTGCGGGTAACCAGGCGCTCGGCTTCCCGCACCGACATGCGCTTGGCAACCACCTGGTTTGCCAGCGTGATCTGTGTGGCGGCGTCGACTGCCAGCAATGCCCGGGCATGTCCCATGTCGAGGTCGCCGGCCATGAGCATGGTCTGCACCGGCTTGGCGAGATTCAGCAGCCGCAACAGATTCGAGACCGCACTGCGCGAGCGGCCAACGGCGCCGGCGGCCTGTTCATGGGTGAAGTCGAAGTCGCTGATGAGGCGCTGGATTCCCTGCGCCTCCTCCAGGGGGTTGAGGTCTTCCCGTTGAATGTTCTCGATCAGCGCCATGGCGGCGGCGGCCTGGTCGTCGACATCCTTGACCAGGACCGGCACTTTGGTCAGACCCGCAAGTTGCGCGGCGCGAAAGCGCCGTTCGCCGGCAATGATTTCGTACTGCGGCGCGCCGTGAGCGGCCGTAATCGGCCGCACCAGGATCGCCTGCAACAGACCCTGTGCCTTGATCGATGCAGCCAGTTCGTTCAACGCGCCCTCGTCCATCCGGGTACGCGGCTGGTACTTGCCTGCCTGCAGATTGTTCACCGGCAGGGACGATGGCGCACCGGGTACGGGTGCGAGTTCGTTGAAGTCGCCAGAGCCGCCCAGCAAGGCGTCAAGACCGCGGCCGAGGCCCTTGTGTTTTTTGGTAACCATTTTGTCCCGGGGTGGTTTTGCGGTGTCGGCAACGGCTGCCTGGTCTGGCGCGCGCTCGGCAAGCACATCGCCGGCGGGCATGCCAGCCGCGCTCATGCCAGCTCCTGCGCGCGTGCCGGACCGGCGAACTGGGCCGCCCGCTGTACCATTTCGGCGCCGAATGCAATGTAGGCCTGGGCACCCTTTGAGGAAGGATCGAAGCTCACGCCCGGCATGCCGTAGGACGGCGCTTCGGCCAGGCGCACGTTGCGGGGGATGATCGTCTTGAAGACCTTGTCGCCGAAGTGGGATTCGAGCTGTGCCGACACCTGTTGCGACAAGGTCATGCGTGGATCGAACATCACCCGCAGCAAGCCGATGATCTTCAGGTCGGGGTTGAGCTTTGCATGGACTTTCTTGATCGTGTTGACCAGGTCCGACAAGCCTTCGAGCGCATAGTATTCGCACTGCATCGGAATGATCACGCCGTGCGCTGCGCACAAGCCGTTGAGCGTTAGCATCGATAGCGCCGGCGGACAATCGATCAGGATGAAATCATAGTCGGCAACGATCGGCTCGAGCGCCAGCTTGAGCCGGGTTTCCCGCTGTTCGAGGTCGACCATCTCGACTTCGGCACCGGCGAGTTCACGGTTGGCGGGCAGCACGTCAAAGCCACCGGTTTCCGAGCGCACCCGGGCGCTATCGACGTCCGACATGCCCAGCAAGACTTCATAGATCGATGCGGTGAGCGTGGCCTTGTTGATGCCGGCGCCCATGGTTGCGTTGCCTTGCGGATCCAGGTCCACGAGCAGCACGCGTTGCGACAGTTTGGCCAGTCCCGCAGCGAGATTGACCGCCGTGGTGGTCTTGCCGACGCCGCCTTTTTGATTTGCGACGCAAAAAATTTTTGTCATGGAAAAATCGATCCGTCGTCAGGTGTGATGCTGCATTGCACGCAAACCGCATCGTGCGGGCCGTATTGTAATCCGGCAGACGCTGCTTTTACCGGCCGGTGGACACTGTCTTTTTCTTCACGGCATGTTTGGTTCTGCCCGATTTTTTCACAGGGGAAACTTTAATTAATTCTAAATTGCAATTCATGCCCTAATACAAATCAGAGACTTACGAGTGCACCGAGCAATAGAACAAAAATTGACCAGCGTTTCCCCTAGGCTTCTGCCACGGCGTCCGTGCCGGCCTCGCCGCCGGCTCGAACGATCCAGAGCAGGTGGCGCTCGGCCTCAAGCGTTGGCACCTGCAGCGGGCATACCCTTGCGACGCTCCAGCCCGCAGGCAGGCGGGCCATCTCATCCTGCGGCAGAGCGCCCTTCATCGCCAGAAAAGCGCCGCCCGGCGCCAACAGGTGATGTGACCATGAAATGAAGTCGGCAAGCTCTGCAAAAGCGCGCGACGTGATCAGGTCGAATGATTCTGCCACCCTCAACTGCTCGACGCGGTCGGTGTGCACCCGCATGTTGGACAAGCCGAGCTCGGTTTTGACTTGCGTGAGGAAGGCTGTTTTTTTATGTACCGTATCGATCAGGTCGATTTGCAATGCCGGGTTCGCGACTCTTGCCCATATTGCAACAACCACCCCCGGCAAACCGCCGCCGGCGCCGACGTCGAGCACCCGTCGCGCCGTGGTGAACGCGTGCACGATCGCAAGCGAATCGAGCAGGTGCTGTGTCACCATTTGCGCCGGGTCGCGTACCGCCGTCAGGTTGTAGACGGCGTTCCACTTCACCAGCAGGGCAAGATAGTCGAGCAACTGGCCGATCTGGCCGGCATCGAGGCTCACGCCCAACGCACCTGCGCCGTCCTGCAGGCGCTGCCCATGCAATGCCCGGTCGCGCTCGGCGATCGCGATTGCGGATGTCGTCTTCTGCATGCGGCTCAGGTCCCGGCCTGCGCTTTTGCGCGGGCGGCGGCAAATTCGCTCGAGCCGCCTTTTTTCAAGTGCACCAGCAACAGCGATACGGCCGCCGGCGTCACCCCGGAAATGCGCGACGCCTGTCCGAGCGTTTCCGGGCGTTGTCGATGCAGCTTCTGGCGCACCTCCATCGACAGTGCCGTCACGTTGAGATAATCGAAGTCCGGCGGCAGGGTGAGATTTTCGTAATGCTCGTGACGTCCGACCTCGCGCGCCTGGCGTTCGATGTAGCCGGCGTACTTCAACTGGATTTCAACCTGCTCGCGCACGACCGTATCGGCAACTGCCGGCCCGGCAAGGTCTTCGCCCGCAGTGCCGCGCAGGCTCATCAGCGCGTCATATGTGACGTTCGGTCGGCGCAGCAGGTCAGCAAGTGCATACTCTCGCTCAACGCCAGTACCCAGAACGCGCAGCGCTTCGGCTTCGGCAATGATGCGGGGATTGACCCAGGTCGACTTCAGGCGTTGCAGCTCGCGCTCGACGGCTTCACGCTTGGCGTCGAAGACCGCCCACTGCACATCCCCGACGCAGCCGAGGGTGCGGCCGATTTCGGTCAGACGCAGGTCGGCGTTGTCTTCTCGCAGGCTCAGGCGGTATTCCGCCCGGCTGGTAAACATGCGGTACGGCTCCTGAACCCCTTGCGTGACCAGGTCGTCGACCAGAACACCAAGGTAGGCCTGGTCGCGGCGCGGCGTCCAGGCAGCTTCCCCCCGGCTTTGCAAAGCGGCGTTTATGCCGGCCAGCATGCCTTGCGCGGCCGCCTCTTCGTAGCCGGTGGTGCCATTGATCTGGCCGGCGAAGAACAGGCCCTCGATGGCCCGGGTTTCCAGGGATGTCTTCAAGCCGCGCGGATCGAAGTAGTCGTATTCGATCGCATAGCCGGGTCGCAGGATGTGCGCCGCTTCCATGCCCCGCATCGAGCGCACCAGTGCCAACTGCACGTCGAACGGAAGGCTCGTGGAAATTCCGTTCGGATAATACTCATTCGTCGTCAAGCCCTCGGGCTCCAGGAATATCTGGTGCGAATCCTTGCCGGCGAAACGGTGGATCTTGTCTTCGATCGACGGGCAATAGCGCGGCCCGACGCCTTCGATCACGCCGGTATACATCGGGCTGCGATCAAGTCCCGCCCGGATCAGGTCGTGGGTGCGTTCGTTCGTATGCGTGATCCAGCACGGCACCTGACGCGGATGCATCGCAGCCGTACCGAGCACGGAAAATACCGGCACCGGATCGCAATCACCGCCCTGCTCCTGCATTACCGAAAAATCGATGGTCCGACCGTCGATTCGCGGTGGCGTGCCGGTCTTGAGCCGGCCTTGCGGCAGTTGCAACTCCTTCAACCTGGCTGACAACGACAGCGCCGGTGGATCGCCTGCCCGGCCCGCAGAATAATTGTTGAGACCAACGTGAATTTTACCGTCAAGAAATGTCCCGGCCGTCAATACGACGGTACGGGCGCGAAAGACGATGCCGATCTGCGTTACGGCGCCAGTGACGCGCCTGCCCTCCACCATCAGGTCGTCCACCGCCTGCTGGAACAGCCACAGATTCGGCTGGTTTTCCAGGCGACTGCGAATGGCTTGCTTGTACAGCAAGCGGTCGGCCTGGGCACGCGTTGCCCGCACCGCCGGCCCCTTGCTTGAATTGAGGATGCGGAACTGAATCCCTGCCTCATCGGTTGCGATCGCCATGGCGCCGCCCATTGCGTCGACTTCACGCACCAGATGGCCTTTTCCAATACCGCCAATCGAAGGGTTGCAGGACATCTGGCCGAGCGTCTCGATGTTGTGGCTCAAAAGCAGCGTCTTCTGCCCCATGCGTGCTGCGGCAAGCGCCGCCTCGGTGCCGGCGTGGCCACCGCCGACGACGATCACATCGAATGTAGTTGGAAAATGCATTTTTTACCTTGCGTGGATATACCGCTGACTGATGATTATAAGGCTTTTGAGGTCTCGCTCGACCCCATATCGCGGCACCCGCCGCATGGGCACAACACCGGAAGGCATATAGGCGCTGCATGTTTCACGTGGAACGCTGGTTTTCCATGACTGCACAGGCGTTGAGTTGCGCCGGCGCGGGTGGCAGACAACGTTTTCGATGCAGGTGCTCGAACGCGCCAACACGCGGCGCGATTGTTAGCGCCGTGTTGAGTGCCGACGCAACCCGGATGCCGGAACGCGCCGCGTCTGCTGAGCGCTACGGCTGCATCGCGCAAGGCGAACGGGAGTAACGTAATCGGTCCACGTGAAGGACCCCGCATTTTCTGAAGTTCCACGTGAAACAATGGACCGCTGCTGGGCTGGGCGTGATCGCCGAACCAGCGCTTTGTTTCACGTGGAACAGCAAGACTTCCAAGGGAGAGCCAAACTTGCAGTGCTGCACCCGCCTTTTTTCCTAAGGGTTATGCCCGCCTATCGAAGAAACGCATCGTACGATGTCTTCAGAATCAACCCGCTTACGATGATCAGGAAAAATTTCCGGACAAACGTACTGCCATGGCGGATTGCGAGCCGGGTGCCGATCAGGGACCCAACGATATTGCACGCGGCCATCATCAAGCCCGTCTGCCACAAGAGGTGGCCGCTATAGCCGAACCACAGCAACGCTGCGATATTGCAGGCGACGTTCACCACTTTTGCCACGGCCGATGCGCCAAGAAAATCAAAGCCGAAAAACCGCACGAACAGGAAAACCAGGAAGCTGCCAGTACCCGGCCCGAAAAAACCATCATAGAATCCGATCGCGCTACCCACCAGTACCGCGAACATTTTCTCGCGCATGCCGACATGCGCCGGCGCATGGAGCTTGCCGAAGTCCTTTCGCTTGAATGTGTAGACAGCCACCGCAACTAGTATGAAAGGCAAGACCTGGCGAAGGAAATCCGGAGGAATGCGGGTTACCGTGAAAGCGCCAAGAAAGGAAAAGATGAACGCGCTGATTGCCGCCGGTGCAGCAGTCGTCCACGTAATGCGCACTCTCCTGGCGAAACTAATTGCTGCAACGCCGGTGCCCCAGACACCAGCCAGCTTGCTCGTACCAAGCAGGGTTGCGGGAGCAACGCCCGGCAACGTCGAAAAAAGCGCAGGAATCTGGATCAGTCCGCCGCCGCCCACCACTGCGTCGATCAGGCCGGCCACGAGCGCTGCCACGCCGAGTATCAGAAAGTCGCTCATGAAGCCGACGTCAAGTCGCGTGCAACAACGTCGCACGAAAGTGTAATCTTGTATCTCATTGATTTCATTGATATTTTTATGTTTTAGTCCGGATGCGCCTGATGTCATCCTGCAGGGTCGAAAGTACACAAAGCCAGCAGCTCTTCGGCATGCAATGGGATGTAGCGAAGTTTATCCAAGGAAACCTCCTGGGATGCAGGCCAGAAGGTATCCTATCCGTATGCACCACACCTGTACTTCGGCGAAAGCAGCCAGCCCGCGAGCCATACCTTTCACCGCAGCATAGCCGAGTGGTTACAATAACGACAAGGAGACAACATGCAAAACAATTTCATTTTTAGCACTGTCCCACATATCGTGTGCGAGCCGGGCGCAAGCCGTCGGATCGGGGAACTGGTTCTAGAACATTTCTCAAATGTAGCAAAGGCATTGGTCGTGACAGATGCCGGCTTTCTGAAAACAGGCCTGGTCGAGCCGGTCTGCGCAAGCCTGGCGGCAGCGGGCATGACCGTTACGGTCTGGTCGGATGTCGTGGCCGACCCGCCCGAATCAGTGGTCCTGCAGGCGGCAGCCGATGCGCGCCTGGATGCAGTCGACCTGGTGATCGGCCTGGGCGGCGGCAGTTCGATGGATGTCGCCAAGCTGATCGCCGTCCTGGTTGCAGGCGACCAGCCGCTGGCGCAAATGTACGGCATCGGCAACGTGCGCGGTCCCCGATTGCCGCTGGTGCAGATACCGACGACTGCTGGTACCGGCTCCGAGGTCACACCGATTTCAATCGTCACCACCGGTGCGACGACAAAGATGGGGGTCGTGTCGCCGAAGCTGTATGCCGATTTGGTGATCCTGGACGCGGCACTGACTGTCGGTCTGCCGCCGCTGGTCACTGCCGCAACCGGTGTCGACGCCATGGTGCATGCGATCGAAGCCTATACCAGCCGGATCAAAAAGAATGCCCTGTCCGACATGCTGGCCTTGCAGGCGTTGCGACTGCTCGCAGCGAACCTGGAAACGGTTTGCGCCGACGGCACCAACCTGGCGGCCCGGCAGGACATGCTGCTTGGCGCCATGCTCGCCGGCCAGGCTTTTTCAAATGCGCCGGTGGCCGCCGTCCACGCCCTGGCGTATCCGATCGGTGGCATTTTCCATGTACCACACGGCATGTCCAATGCACTGGTGCTGCCGCATGTGCTGCGCTTCAATGCGTCGCATGCGCAGAGCCATTATGCAGAGCTGGCCACCATCCTCGCCCCCGGTTGCACAGGCACCGACGCCGCAAGAGCCGACGCCATGATCGACGCCATGACAGCGCTCTGCCGGCAGGTGGGCATACCGACGTCGTTACGGGCGTTCGGCATCGGCGAGGAACACCTGGACCGGCTGGCCGACGATGCGATGTTGCAAACCAGGCTACTTGGAAACAACCCCAGAGATGTCGCCCACGCCGACGCCCGCGCGATCTACGCCGCCGCGCTTTGAGAGCGGCCGGCATCCGCACAGGCAGGGGTTGGTAAGCAGGCCGGCAGGAACCTGCCGCCCGAAACAGGAAGCGTCAACGGCGCGCAGCTGGCTGCGCCCAAGACCACGCTTCAGGACGGCGCTTTTGCGCTCTTGAAGCGTGCCGCAATCTCACCGACGATGCCGCGCCTGAAAGCGAGCACGCAGACGATGAAGATGAAGCCGGTCACGATCGTGACCGACTCGCCAAGCGAGCGGAACCAGTCGATCGTGGTGACGTCGGCCAGCAGGTTGCCGAGCTCACCCAACTTGTTTTCCAGCGAGATGATGATCAGTGCGCCGACGATCGGGCCGACGATCGTACCAAGGCCGCCAACCAGGGTCATCAGCACCACCAGCCCGGACATGGTCCAGTGGACATCGGTCAGTGTCTCGAACCCCAGAACCAGCGTCTTGGTCGCGCCTGCGAGCCCGGAGAGCGCTGCCGAGAGGACGAACGCCAGCAGCTTGTAGCGGTCGACGTCGTAGCCCAGCGAAATCGCCCGCGGCTCGTTTTCCTTGACCGCTTTCAGGACCTGGCCGAACGGCGAATGGACCGTGCGCGCGATCAGCGCAAAGCCACCGATGACGATTGCCAGCACCAGGTAGTACATGCGCAGGTCGCTCGAGAGATCGATCATGCCCAGCAGGCGACCGCGCGGTACGCCCTGCAGGCCATCCTCACCGCCCGTGAACGGCGCCTGCAGGCAGACGAAATAGAACATCTGCGCCAGCGCCAGCGTGATCATCGTGAAATAGATGCCCTGGCGCCGGATCGCCAGGCTGCCCATGATCAGGCCGATCAGCGCACCGGTTGCGGTACCAAGGATCAGGCCGACTTCCATCGGCAGCCCGAGCTTGGTCAGCGCATAACCGGCCACATAACCGGCGCTGCCGAAAAATGCCGCATGGCCGAACGACAGCAGGCCGGTGAAACCGATCAGAAGGTTGAAGGCGCAGGCAAACAGCACGAAGCACAGCACCTTCATCAGGAACACCGGATACACCACGAAAGGTGCCGCCAGCAGGGCCGCAAGTGCGATTGCGTAGCCGATCTTCTTGTTCATGATTGTCCGTCTGAAAATGTAGGTGTTGATCGAAATACGGTCGGGCGGCAGCCTTGTCGGTCGTTGAAACCGGCGCTGCCTGCAGGATGATCCTGCGGCGCACCGTCAACAGCTCGGGGTAGCCTCCTTATTTTTCCTTGCCAAACAAACCGGCGGGTCGAATCATCAGCACGATCGCCATGATCACGAAGACCACGGTGGCCGACGCCTCGGGATAGAAGACGCGGGTCAGGCCTTCGACGATGCCCAGGCCCAGGCCGGTGACGATCGAGCCCAGGATCGAGCCCATGCCACCGATGACCACCACCGCGAACACGACGATGATCAGGTTCGATCCCATCAGCGGCGAGACCTGGATGACCGGTGCGGCGAGGACACCCGCAAACGCCGCCAGCGCAACGCCGAAGCCGTACGTCAATGTCACCATCAATGGCACGTTGATGCCGAAGGCTTCCACCAGTTTCGGGTTTTCGGTGCCGGCGCGCAGGTAGGCGCCCAGCTTGGTCTTCTCGATCACGAACCAGGTGGCAAAGCACACCACCAGCGAAGCGCAGACGACCCAGGCCCGATAGTTTGGCAAGACCATGAAGCCGAGGTCGGTGGCGCCGGCCAGTTGCGGCGGCACCGAGTAGGGCTGGCCGGAGACGCCATAGAACGAGCGGAACAGGCCTTCCAGCATCAGGGTGATGCCGAAGGTGAGCAGCAATCCATACAGGTGGTCGAGCTTGTAGAGCCAGCGCAGCATGGTCTTTTCGACGACGATGCCGAAGGCGCCCACCAGCAGGGGCGCCGCGACCAGCATGACCCAGTAATTCAGGCCGAGGTAATTCAAGCCCATCCAGGCAAAGAACGCACCCATCATGTACAACGCGCCGTGGGCGAAGTTGATGACGTTGAGCAAACCGAAAATCACCGCCAGGCCAAGCGAGAGCATTGCGTAGAACGAACCGTTGACCAGTCCGAGCAACAGCTGGCTCATCATCGCTTGCAGGGGAATGCCAAAAATTTCCATCGCAACTCTGGAGTGACGAAACAGTAACGTGACCGTTACGAAGCGCTCGGGCAGACAGCATGCTGCAGCCCGCCCGGGCGAAGACCTGCATGAAACCGACTTTCCGGCACCGGACACCGCCGGCACCGAACCTCAGATCATGCAGCAGTAGTACGAATTACTTCCAGGCGGCGCACTTGGTTTCAGCCTTGGTGGTGAACGCCTGTTCGCCAGGAATCGTCTGCACCACCTTGTAGTAATCCCAAGGGTATTTCGAATCCTTCTGCTCTTTTACCTGCATCAGGTACATGTCATGGATCATGCTGCCGTCGGCGCGAAAATAACCGTTCTTGGCGTACATGTCGTTGACCTTTGCGGTCTTGAAGTAGGCCAAGATCTTCTCCGGATTGTCGGTACCGGTTGCCTTCACCGCATTGAGGTACTGCGTCGTTGCCGAGTAGTCGGCCGCCTGCAGGCTCGATGGCATCTTCTTCATTTTTTCGAAGTAGCGACGCGACCACTTGCGGGTCTCGTCGTTCTGGTCCCAGTACCAGCTGTCGGTGAGGTACATGCCGTGTGTCAGGTTCAGCGTCAGCGAGTGGACATCGTTGATGAACATGAGCAGGCCGGCCAGCTTCATCGTCTTGGTCACGCCGAACTCGTTGGCCGCCTTGATCGAATTGATGGTGTCGCCGCCGGCATTTGCCAGGCCCAGGATCTGTGCCTTCGAGGCTTGCGCCTGCAGCATGAAGGACGAGAAGTCCGATGCCGACAATGGATGCTTGACCGAACCGAGGACCGTGCCGCCGTTTGCTTTCACGACAGCTGCCGTGTCGCCTTCGAGCGAGGCGCCGAACGCATAGTCGGCCGTCAGGAAGTACCAGCTCTTGCCGCCCTGCTTGACCACTGCCGCGCCCGTGCCCTTGGCCAGCGCCACGGTGTCGTAGGCATAGTGGATCGTGTAAGGCGAGCATTCTTCATTGGTCAGGCGGGCCGTGCCGGCGCCAATCGAGATGTAGAGCTTCTTCTTTTCCAGCGCGGCTTTCGAGACAGCCAGGCCGGTGCCGGAGTTGGTGCCGCCGATTAGCATGTCGACGCCCTGCTGGTCGAACCATTCGCGCGCCTTGCCGGCGGCGATATCAGGCTTGTTCTGATGATCGGCCGAGAGGAATTCGATTTTCTTGCCGTTGACGCTGCCGCCGAAGTCGGCAATGGCCATCTTGATCGCTTCCGCGCCGCCCTGTCCGTCAATGTCGGAATACAGGCCCGACAGATCGGTGATGATGCCGATCTTGACGACGTCGCCGGAAATCTGCGCCGAGGCGCTCGATGCGGCGCCGAGCGCGCATGCGGCGGCAATGGCAACGGTCATCAGTTTCATGCTGGTCTTGAATGGGGTAGACATTTCTTTCTTCTCCTGTGATCCATGGTTTTCTGGACTGCTTTTCTGACTGCACTTGCCCTGCCTGCCGAACCGGTCGATCAAGCCGCCGGTCCTGCCTGATCCTGCCTGGTCCTGCTTGAATCCGTTACCTCAGACGCCCAGCAATTCGTGCAGCACCGGCATCTTTTCATTCAACGCGCTGGCGGCGAACGTTTCGACGATCTGTCCGTGTTCCATGACATAAAAACGGTCGGCCAGCGGCGCGGCGAAACGGAAGTTCTGCTCGACCATGACGATGGTGTAGCCCTTGGTGCGCAGGGTCGTGATCATGCGCGCCAGGGTCTGCACGATGACCGGCGCCAGGCCTTCGGAGATTTCGTCCAACAGCAGCAATCGCGCGCCGGTGCGCAGGATGCGCGCCACCGCCAGCATCTGCTGCTCGCCACCCGACAGGCGCGTGCCCTGGCTGTTGCGCCGCTCCGCGAGGTTGGGAAACATCTCGTAGATTTCTTCGAGCGACATGCCCTGCTCGGTGCGTGACACCAATGGCGGCAGCAGCAGGTTTTCCTCGGCCGACAGCGACGAGAAGATGCCGCGCTCCTCCGGGCAGTAACCGATGCCCAGGTGTGCAATCTTGTAGGTCGGCAGGTCGATCGCCTCGACGCCGTTGACCTTGATCGATCCGCGCCGGGTGCCGGTCAGACCCATGATGGCACGCAGCGTCGTGGTGCGTCCGGCGCCATTGCGACCCAAAAGCGTGACGACTTCACCGGGCGCCACGCTCAGATTGACGTCATGCAGGATATGCGACTCGCCATACCAGGCCTGCAGGTTGCGGATTTCCAGCGCCGGCACCGTGCCGGCAATCGCTGCCGCCGGCGGCATCACGGCTTGACTTTGCGCCTGCATCAATGGGCTCCTTCTAGTGCGCCGGCAGAGGTGCCCATGTAGGCTTCCATGACCTGCGCATTGGTCGAGACTTCGGCATACGTGCCTTCGGCCAGGATGGCGCCGCGCTGCAATACCGAGATGCGGTCGCAGATGCCGGAGACCACATTCATGTTGTGCTCGACCATCAGGATGGTGCGACCGACGGACACCTTCTTGATCAGTTCGGTGACGCGGTCGACGTCTTCATGGCCCATGCCCTGGGTTGGCTCATCGAGCAGCATCAGTTCCGGCTCCATTGCCAGCGTGGTGGCGATCTCCAATGCCCGCTTGCGCCCGTACGGCAGGTCGACCGTGATCGTGTCGGCGAATTCGCTCAGGTCCACCAGCGCCAAGAGTTCCAGCGCGCGGTGGTTCAACTGCGACAGGCTTTTTTCGCTGCGCCAGAAATGAAACGAGGTGCCGAGCGTGCGCTGCAGGCCGATGCGCACGTTTTCCATCACGCTCAGGTGCGGAAAAACCGCCGAAATCTGGAACGAGCGGATCACGCCCTGGCGGGCGATCTCGGAAGGCTTGGCAGCGGTGATGTCGCGGCCGTTGAAAAGAATCTGGCCGGAGGTCGGCACCAGGAACTTCGTCAGAAGATTGAAGCAAGTAGTCTTGCCGGCGCCATTGGGTCCGATCAACGCATGGATGTGACCGCGCCGTACGTCCAGATTGACGTCGCTGACCGCAGTAAATCCCTTGAAGTCTTTGGTAAGGTGCTTCGTTTGCAAGATGACGTCGGTCATCATGTCTCCTGGTTGCTTATTTTTTTAGCACTGCATTATTTTGCCGCATGGTACACGGTTACTGCACGTGTTGACAATAAGAGATAACCGCTAGTTAGCCTGCCGACTCGCGGTCGTGCCATGCGCCTGTCGGATCATCTGCGCCGCTTTTTCAGCAATCATGATGGTCGGCGAATTGGTGTTGCCCGAGGTGATTGTCGGCATGATCGAGGCGTCGACCACGCGCAGGTTGGCCACGCCGCGCACGCACAGCTGACTGTCGACCACCGCCATCGGATCGTCACTGCTGCCCATCCTGCAGGTACCTACCGGATGGAAGATCGTGGTGCTGATGTCGCCGGCCACCTGCATCAGTTCGGCGTCGGTGCGAAACTGCGGGCCGGGCTTGAATTCCTGCGGCCCGTAGCGCGCCAGTGCGGGGGCGGCGGCGATGGTGCGGGTCAGGCGCAGGGCAGCGACTGCCGTTTCGCGGTCGGCTTGCGTGCTGAGATAGTTCGCACTGATCTTCGGTGCATCGTCGGCGCTGGCCGAGCCGATGCGCACGTGGCCGCGCGAACTCGGCCGCAGGTTGCAGACGCTGGCGGTAAAAGCCGGAAACGGATGCAGCGGATCGCCGAATTTTTCCAGCGACAGCGGCTGCACGTGATACTCCAGGTTCGGGCTGGCCTGCGACGCATCGCTGCGCGTGAAGGCGCCCAGTTGCGACGGCGCCATCGACATCGGCCCGCTCTGGAACAGGGCGTATTCCATGCCGATCTTCATCTTGCCGAACCAGTTGCCGGCCATGGTGTTCAAGGTCTTTGCATTGCTGACCTTGAAGGCCATGCGCATCTGCAGATGATCCTGCAGATTCTCGCCCACGCCGGGCAGGTCGACTGCCACCGGCACGCCATGCTTTTGAAGGAGCGCCGCCGGGCCGATGCCGGAGAGCTGCAGTATCTGCGGCGAGCCGATGGCGCCGGCGCAGAGGATCGTTTCACGACGCGCCTGTGCCTGCCAGGCGTGTCCGCCGCCGGTGAATTCGACGCCGTTGCAGCGCTGACCGTCCGGACCGGCAGCCAGCGTCAGGCGCTGCACGTGGGAACCCGTCATGATGTCGAGATTGCCGCGCCGCTTCGCCGTCTTCAGGAAGGCCTTGGCGGTGTTCCAGCGAATGCCGCGCTTCTGGTTGACATCGAAGTAGCCGCAGCCTTCGTTGTCGCCGCGATTGAAGTCGTCGGTCTTGGGTATGCCGCTTTGCGCTGCCGCCTCGCGAAAGGCGTCCAGGATCGCCCAGGACAGGCGCTGCTTCTCGACCCGCCATTCGCCACCGGCGCCATGAAACGCATCGGCACCGGCGTGATGGTCCTCGGTTTTCTTGAACAACGGCAGCACGTGTTCCCAGCGCCAGCTGGCGTCGCCGCAAAGCGCCGCCCATTCATCGTAATCGCGTCCCTGGCCGCGCATGTAGATCATGCCGTTGATCGACGACGAGCCGCCCAGCACCTTGCCGCGCGGGTAGATCAGGCTGCGCCCGTTCAACCCTGCATCGGCTTCGGTGCGATAGCGCCAGTCGGTGCGCGGATTGTCGATGCAGTACAGGTAGCCCACCGGAATGTGGATCCAGACGTAGTCATCCTTCGCACCCGCCTCGAGCAGCAGCACCGACACGCCCGGATCCTGCGTCAGGCGGTTGGCCAGCACGCAACCGGCGCTGCCGGCGCCGATGATGATGTAATCGTAGGTGCCTGCAGATTCGGCCATGTGCGCTTACTTCGATACCGGCATCGTGAATTCGGCGCCCTTGTCGATGGTCTGCGGCCAGCGCTGCATGATCGACTTGTAACGGGTATAGAAGCGAACGCCTTCTTCGCCATAGGCATGGGTGTCGCCGAAGAGCGAACGCTTCCAGCCGCCGAACGAATGCCAGGCCATCGGCACCGGGATCGGCACGTTGATGCCGACCATGCCGACTTCGATGCGGCGCGAAAATTCGCGCGCGGTATTGCCGTCGGAAGTGAACAGCGCCACGCCGTTGCCGAATTCATGGCTGTTGATGAGCGCCACGGCTGCGGCGAAATCGGGCACGCGCACCACTGCGAGCACCGGCCCGAAGATCTCTTCCTTATGGATCGTCATCTCGGGCGTGACGTTGTCGAACAGCGTACCACCCAGGAAAAAGCCATTTTCATGGCCAGGCACCGTCATGCCGCGGCCATCGACCAGCAGCGTGGCGCCGGCGTCGACACCGGCCTGGATGTAGTCCTCGATCTTCTGCTTGTGGGCGGCGGTGACCAGCGGCCCCATCTCGGCGGCGCTTTCCATGCCGTTCATGATCTTCAGCGCTTTCACGCGCGGTATCAGGGCGTCGATCAGCTTGTCGGCCACGCTGCCCACTGCCACCGCCACCGAAATGGCCATGCAGCGTTCGCCGGCCGAGCCGTAGGCCGCGCCGATCAGGGCGTCGACCGCCTGCTCCAGGTTCGCATCGGGCATCACCACCAGATGGTTCTTGGCACCGCCAAGGGCCTGCACCCGCAGCGGCCAGGCACCCTTGCGCTTTGCGCCTTCGCTGTAGATGTATTCGGCAATCGGCGTCGAGCCGACAAACGAGACCGCCTTGACATCCGGATGCTGGATCAGCGCGTCGACGGCGACCTTGTCACCCTGGACGACGTTGAACACTCCCGGCGGCAAGCCGGCCTGGGTCAGAAGGTCCGCCATCAGGAGCGAGGCCGACGGGTCGCGCTCGGACGGCTTGAGGATGAAGGTGTTGCCGGTTGCAAGCGCCATCGGCGCCATCCACAGCGGCACCATCACCGGAAAATTGAAGGGCGTGATGCCGACCGTTACGCCAAGCGGCTGGCGCATCTGCCAGTTGTCGATGCCGCCGCCGATGTTGTCGGAAAACTGGGTCTTGAGCAGTTGCGGTGCACCGCAGGCGAATTCGACGATTTCCAGGCCGCGCGTGACTTCGCCCATCGCGTCCGAAAGAACCTTGCCATGTTCGCGGGTAATCGCGCTGGCCAGGGCCACATGGTTTTTCTCGATCAGTTCCTTGAACTTGAAGAGGATGCGGGCGCGCTTCAATGGCGCCATTTCCGCCCAGGCCGGTGCAGCCGCGCTGGCCGCGGCCACAGCCAGATTGACTTCTTCAACACTTGCCAGGGCAACCTGGCCGCTGACAGCGCCGGTGGCCGGATTGAAGACATCCTGCTCGCGACCGCTGGTGGATTCGACCAGTTTGCCATTGATAAAGTGCTGAAGCTTCATAAGGAATCCTTTGGTAAAAGTAAATTGCCTAGCAGCTTAGAGCGATCGGAGCACGTTATCCAATGAGTTATGATGAAGTCTTCATAAGGTTTTGTTATAACCTCATAGAAACAAACCTGATCGCTTGCGGGAGACGGACATGAACCAGAACGAACTGCGCGCCTTCATCACCGTGGCCAGGGAAGGCAATCTGACCCGGGCAGCGCAGCAGCTCAATCTGACGCAACCGGCAGTAAGCCTGCAGATCAAGTCGCTGCAGCATGGCTTGAAGCTGCAGCTGTTTGCCCGCACGCCCGGCGGCATGCTGCTCACCGACCATGGCGCCAAGCTGCTGCCGTATGCCGAGCGCATCCTGGAGGCGATGGCCGAATTTCGCCAGGGTGCGCAAAACCTGCATTCGACGGTCTCGGGCGCGCTGGCAATCGGCACCATCCTCGACCCCGAATTCATCCGGCTCGGACCGTTCCTGAAACGCTTGGTCGAGAGCTACCCAATGCTGTCGACGCGCCTGCAGCACAGCATGTCGGGCGACGTCCTGCAGCAGGTGCGCGCCGGCGCGCTCGATTGCGGCTACTACCTGGGCGACCCGGGCCGCGACTGCAGCCATCAGACCCTGACGACGTTTACCTATAACGTCGTGGCCCCGCAGGGATGGCGCAACCGGGTCGCCGGACGCGACTGGCCGGCGCTCGCAGCCCTGCCCTGGATCTGGTCACCGCCGCAGTCGGCACACAATCGCCTGCTCAGCGCCACCTTCAACCGCTATGGCGTAACGCCAAACAAGGTGGCGCTGGTCGACCAGGAGCCGTCCATGCTCGACCTGGTCAAGTCGGGCGTGGGCCTGTCGCTGGTACGCGAATCGATTGCGCTCGGTGAAGCGCATGCGCACGGCCTGGTGATCGCCGACCGGGTAACGCTGACCACGCAACTGACTTTCATCACCCAGGCAAAACGCGCCGGCGAACCGATGATGGCAGCTGTCCTGCGCCTGTTGCAGGCGGTCTGGAGCAGTTGAAGCCGCTGCTTGCAGCGCCTCGCTTGCGGGTTGTCCTGCTGTGGATAAGCCTGTGGAAAACGCGTGCACGGATTGTGGATAACCAGGGATAAGTACGGGTCGTGAAAAGTTATCCCCAAACTGTCCTTCGCAATCTGCGTGGTTATTCCCGGGTTATACAAGCTGCAAGTTCTTGAATGCAATGGTTTTTAACCGGTTATCCACAGAAAAGTGCCTGCGTTAACTATTACTACTAAAAATATATACAACTAATAAAAGAATAAGTGCAAAAGCGGAAAACCGCGATTTTCGCCTTGAAATCACTGAAAAATTTATGCTTGGCAATCCTGACCGGATACGATTAAAATTGCCCGACAATAAAAAATTGATGGATATAAAATATTTTGCTTTCAAAAAGAAAATATATTTCTTTACAGTCTGTGGATAAAGCTGGGGATAACCTGTGGATGAATTGTGGATAACCCGTGTTTTCCACAGCCCTGAAAAAGTTATCCCCAATCTGTCCACAGGATATTCACCGGTTATACAGAAGTTATACAATCGCCAAGTCGTTGAAAAAAAAGAATAAAAGCCAGTTATCCACAGATTTGGCCTCACGTTAACTACTACTACTATTTGTATACGAAACTTGATAATTAAGAGGCTGAAAAAAATCCTAAAATCTTTAAAAAAATAAAGATTTGAAGAAAGATTTTTTATTTCCATCACAGTATTTCCATAATTTTTTCTTTCTCATAATGTTTTATTTTGAGAATAAAATGTTTAAAATCAATAAGTTGCGTGTAAATTAAGATTTTCAGAGAATGAAAAAATCGCCAACAGAGGCATTGCAAACGATGGATGCACCGATGCGTCACAAAGCGTCTGCAAAGGGTGTGACGGGGGCTTCAAAGGCTTTTAAACGGCTATTGCGCATCCGACGCTTGCCCTGAAAAGCGAAACCGCAGGCCTCGGCAAGAAAAATTCCGGATGGCATTGTGCTTTTTAAATATTTAATGTGTTCGAATCGAAACCAAGCTGTTTCGTTGGGTTTTCTTCATTCTTACCTAAGCACAAATCTTTCCGGCATCACGGCACTAATCAAGCGCCATCAACCTGGCATTGCCGCCGGCCGCTGTCAGGTTGACGCTCACGGTGCGTTCAAGGACCAGTCTGGTCAGATCGATGCAGGTATCCGGATGGGTGACGATGACTGGTACGAGCAATCCCTCGCGCGCAGCCAGGCGTTGCTGCCATTCGCCCAGCCGGCTGTTGTCGACCAGCGCAGCATCGATCGGTACGCCCGCCAGTGCGTCGGCGATCTGACCGGTATCGCAAACCCGCAGCCATGCCAAGGCCGCAGCCGGCAGATCAGCCGGCAGGAGCGCTGCCCATGCCGTCTCGATCACGCCGCGGTTACCGGTCGCGAAGAGCGCATCGAGCTGCAACAGCAGGTTGTCAGCCGACGCGGCAATGCACAGCACGTCGCCACGTGCGTGCAATGACAGCGTGTTGTCCTCGCCGGTGGGTCCGGGCAGTGCAATGCAAGCGACATTGCTGAAGCGGTTGCGTGCAGGCGCCGGGATGCGAGCCGGATCGTGCCTCGCGGACTGCGCGCGCCAGTCAAGCCAGGCTGGCAGAAACGGCGCGGCAGGCAGGCCCGGCAACGCCGGTATTTCGGCCGACCGCGCCGCACCGGTGTCGGTTTGCTGCAAGCGGGCGAGATAAAGCGGTCCACCGGCCTTGGGCCCGGTACCGGAGCGTCCGACGCCGCCGAAGGGTTGCGAGCCGACCACCGCACCGATCATGTTGCGGTTGACGTAGAGGTTGCCGACATGCGCCGCACCGCGGATGAAATCGATCGTCTCGTCGATGCGAGAATGTACGCCCAGCGTCAGGCCATAGCCGGTCGCATTGATCTTCTCGACCAGCGCCGGCAAGTCCGCCCGCCGGTAGCGCAGCACATGCAGCACCGGGCCGAACACCTCCTCCTGCAGCAGTGCCAGATCAGTGATTTCGATTATGGTCGGCAGCACGAAGGTGCCCTTGGCCAGCAGCTGCCGTCCATGCCCGGTTACCGGCATCTCGAAAACCGCAGCGCCGGCCGTGCGTATGGCAGCGATGTGTTTTAACAACCGCTCGCGCGCCGCCGCATCGATGACGGGGCCGATATCGACGCTCAGGCAATCCGGGCGGCCGACGTCGAGTTCTCCCATCGCGCCGCGCAGCATGTGCAGGATTTCCTCCGCAATTTCCTCCTGCAGGCACAGCACGCGCAGCGCCGAGCAGCGCTGTCCGGCGCTGTCGAACGCCGACGCCAGCACGTCGCGCACCACCTGTTCGGGCAAGGCGCTCGAGTCGACGATCATCGCATTCTGGCCACCGGTCTCGGCAATCAGCGTCAGTTCGGCTTTTTCGTGCACGGCGCGGCGCGCGAGCGTGCGGTTGATCGATTGCGCAACCCTGGTCGATCCGGTAAACAGCACCCCCTGCACGCGCGAATCGGCCAGCATGACGCCACCGATTGCCGCGCCCGCGCCGGGCAGGAACTGCAGCACTGCGCGCGGCACGCCGGCCAGGTGCAGCAACTGCACTGCACGAAACGCCACCAGCGGTGTCTGTTCGGCCGGCTTTGCCAGCACTGCATTGCCGGCCGCCAGCGCAGCGCTGACCTGACCGGTAAAAATCGCCAGCGGAAAATTCCACGGGCTGATGCAGACCAGCACGCCGAGCGCCGTTGCGTCGCCGGCCGCAGCGCCTTCGTGCGCATAAAAGCGCAGGAAATCGACCGCCTCGCGAATCTCGCCGACGGCATTGGGCAGGCTCTTGCCGGCTTCGCGCACCAGCAGCGCCATCAATTCCACGCGGTTGGCTTCGAACAGATCGGCTGCGCGCTCCAGGATGCGTGCACGCGCCGTTGCCGGCGTCGCCTGCCAGGCAGTCGCCGCGCCCGCCGTTGCGGCCAGTGCATGGGCCGCGTCGATTGCCTCTGCCTGCACGGCGCTGCCGACCAGATCGTCATGACAGGCGGGATTGCGAATGCTGCTCATTGACTCTGGCGCCGCACGCGGCGCACATGGGCTGCCCAGTAACGGCGTGGCATGCCAGAGGTGTTTGCCGAACGCCAGCAACTGCGTCGAAAGCGTCGCCAGCACCGTCTCGTCGGACAGGTCGGTGCCGCATGAATTGCGCCGTGCGCCAAACAATGCCTCGGGCAACGCAATCGCCGGATGGACGCCGTCATCGCTGTCGGTCGTGCCGGCAAACGGATCAGCGACCAGCGCCGCGACCGACACGCCAGGATCGACCAGACGGTTGACGAACGAGCTGTTGGCGCCGTTTTCCAGCAGGCGTCGCACCAGGTATGCCAGCAGCGTGCGGTGCGCACCGACCGGCGCATAGATGCGGCAGCGCGCTGCAAGCGCCGGCGTGCCCAGTACCTGATCGTAGAGCGTCTCGCCCATGCCGTGCAGGCACTGGAACTCGTAGCTGCTCACGCTTGCCTGGGCCGCCCAGGTCTGCACGGCGGCGAGCGTGTGCGCATTGTGGGTGGCAAACTGCGGGTAAAGCAGATCGGCCGTTGCCAGCAGCTTTTTGGCGCACACCAGATAACTCATGTCGGTATGCACCTTGCGGGTGTAGACCGGATAGTCGGACAGCCCGTCGACCTGGGCGCGCTTGATTTCGGTATCCCAGTAGGCGCCCTTGACCAGCCGGACCATCAGGCGATGCTTGCTGCGCCGCGCCAGGTCTGCCAGAAAGTCGATCACCGCAAGGCTGCGCTTCTGGTAAGCCTGCACCACGAAGCTGATGCCATCGAAGCCGGCCAGGTCGGCATCGAACGCCAGCGCCTCGAGCAGGTCGAGT
The DNA here is from genome assembly GCA_025356535.1 of Herminiimonas sp. Classification (GTDB taxonomy): domain Bacteria; phylum Pseudomonadota; class Gammaproteobacteria; order Burkholderiales; family Burkholderiaceae_D; genus JANXSS01. Next base: position 6,511 of record JANXSS010000351.1, on the reverse strand, counting down.
GAGATTTCGAGCAGGTCGGCTTCTTCTGCATCGATGTTGATGCCGACGTCATGTTGGCGCGCCAGCAGCACCAGGCTTTTCAGGCGCGGCAGCAGTTCGGCCATGACGCGAGCACGCTGCGCGCGGCCGTACCGTGGATGCAGTGCCGAGAGCTTGACTGAAATGCCGGGGCGTTCGCCGACGCCATTACCCTTCGCTGTCTTGCCAATAGCCTCGATGGCGTGGGTGTAGGAAAACGCGTAGCGCGCCGCATCGTCCGCCGTCAGGGCAGCTTCGCCCAGCATGTCGTACGAATAGCGGTAACCGCGCGCCAGGCAGGCGCTGCTGTTGGTCAGCGCCGACTCGATCGTCTGGCCGAGCACGAACTGGTTGCCCAGCATGCGCATGGCCAGGTCGACCGCACGGCGCACCAGCGGCGCGCCGTGCCTGGCAAGCAACGCGCCAAGGGTCGAACCGAGGCGCGGTGCGCTGCCGCCTGCAACGAGCTTGCCGGTAATGAGCAAGCCCCAGGTCGCCGCATTGACGAACAGCGAAGGCGAGGCGCCGAGGTGGCGCTGCCAGTCGCGCTTGCCGATCTTGTCGGCAATGAGCCGGTCTGCCGTGGCGCTGTCTGGGATGCGCAGCAGCGCTTCGGCCAGGCACATCAGCGCCACGCCCTCTTCGGATGACAGCGAAAACTCCTGCATCAGCGCGTCGACGCCGCCGCAGCGGCTGCGCCGGTTGCGCAATGCGCCGATCAGGCTGGTGGCCAAAGTGCGGATCGCCAGCTCGCACGCCGATGGATCAACGCCGCCGTCCTGCATGGCTTTTTCTGCGCGCAGCGCGGCAACGCAGGCGCGTTCATCGCGCCGGTAGGCCTGGCGGATCGCTTGCCGCAGCGGCGCGACGCTTGCAACGCACGAACCGTGCAATGTGACAAACGCAGCAGCGGTGTGAGCGCCAGCGTGGGCAGATGGCGCCAGATCGACGGATACCGCCGGCAAAAGCGATGTGTTGCAGGCGGCAGACATGACACACCTCGAAAAAGCGTTGCCTGGCACGGCATGATGTTCGGCGAACACGGCCCCACGCATTGATGATTCGAGTCTAAAAGGTTTTATAAAAGATTAATTCTGGTAATCTTTAGACTTTACCGGTGTTTGTACGTTGATACCGAGGTAAGCCAAATTTAATTTTCCGGACCACACCGATGCTCGACAAGATCAGCAAGAAAATTTTGAACGAACTGCAGAATGACGGCCGCATCAGCAACGTCGAACTGGCCTCGCGCGTGAACCTGTCGCCGGCAGCGTGCCTGGAGCGCGTGCGCAAGCTGCAGGAGAGCGGTTATGTAACGGGTTACACCGCCCTGCTCAATCCGGTGTTGCTGGACGTGGCACTGATGGTATTCATCGAAGTGGTGCTGGACCGCACGACGCCGGAAGTCTTCGATGCCTTCAAGCGCAGCGTGCAGGTCATTCCTGAAGTGCTTGAATGTCACATGGTCGCCGGCGGATTCGATTACCTGGTAAAAGCCCGGGTCAAGGACATGAATGCATACCGGGAATTTCTGGGGAAATCCCTGCTGCAATTGAAGGGCGTGCGTGAAACGCATACGTACGCCGTCATGGAAGAAGTCAAGAACACGACGAGGTTGCCGGTTTTTTAAAACACCGGCGCGCGGCAAGCGTCAACATGATATCAATCGAAACAATGGTTCGTATCAAAAAATGGAATTGGGTTTATAACTGGCTGGTCCTTATACTGCATTGCGATATAGGAACCAACACAGGAGTAAATCATGTCCTTCACCATGCTTGCCGTACCGTTTGAAAACGCCCTGCCATTTGCCCGCCCTGTCCTGACTTCGTTTGGCATTGCCATCGTCGCGCTGCGCCCCTTGCTTGGCTTTGGCTTGCTTGCTGCACTGCTGTGGCTGTTCAAGCCGCTGTTGCGCGGCGTTGCCCGCGCCGTCCTGATCCTGTTCCAGCCACGTCAGACGTTGACGCAGCGCACGGCAAGACGCAACCTCGACAGCGTTCGGATGTTGCACCGCATGGCACGTGATCTCGACACGCAGCAGCCGAACGTGGCGGCCGAACTGCGTTTGCTGGCTGCACGCGGCTAGGCCACCGGTGCTGCTGCGGCAGCCGCCCTGCAAACCAGAAAACCCCTCCGCGTCACAGCGGCGGGGTTTTTTTATTGAACAACGATTTTTTGGAAAATGTTCGCATAGGAAACAATATTTCCGATAGGAACGCCTCGCGCGAAACTTTTAAGGCAGAATCACTGAGCAGGCAAGTACGCCCACCAACGTTTTTATGGGCCAGTGTCAGGCGGCAAGATTGAAGAATTGTAACTGCAGGATGTACTTCACCAATGGAGTAACCAGCGTGGGCCGCCTCATCAAAAACAATTACACCAATGTTGCTCAGTTAAAAGAGCTGACAACGATTCCGCCGATGACAGCCGAGCGCCATGCTGCCATCATGCGCAAGCGTATTGCCCATCGACGCATGGTCGAGGAGGCAAAAGAGCGCAAGTTACGCAGCGACCCGTTGTTCGACGCGACGTGAAAAACAAGGTGCGGAAAGCATCCGCACCTTGTTTTGCTGCTGCACTCAGGCAGCCAGTCGTTTTTCCAGCTGGGCTTTTGCCGACATCAGTTCGGCCGGCAGATGATGCTGCAGTTTCTCGAACAGCTCGGTGTGCAGCTTGACCTCTTCGCTCCACGCCGCCTTGTCGATGGAGGTGATGGTGTCGAACTGCTGTTGGGAAAAGTCGCTGCCTTCCCACATCAGGTCGGCATACCGTGGCGTGGTGCCAAACAGGTTTTCAACACCGCCGGCATTGTTTTCGATGCGATCGATCATCCACTTGAGCACGCGCATGTTGTCGGAAAAACCAGGCCAGACGAACTTGCCGTTTTCATCCGTGCGGAACCAGTTCACGCAGAAGATTTTTGGCAGTTCGGCTGGCGACGCGGCGATCTTCTTGCCGATCTGAAGCCAGTGCTGGAAATAGTCGCTCATGTTGTAGCCGATGAATGGCAGCATGGCGAACGGATCGCGCCGCACGATCCCCATCTGGCCGGTGGCCGCAGCGGTGGTCTCCGAACCCATGGTCGCCGCCATGTAGACACCCTCGACCCAATTGCGCGCCTCGGTTACCAGCGGCACCGTGGTCGAACGGCGGCCACCGAAGATGAAGGCCGACAACGGCACGCCGGCCGGGTCGTCCCAGGCCGGATCGATGACCGGGTTCTGCAGGGCCGCCACCGTGAAGCGTGAATTCGGATGCGCCGCCTTGCGTCCGGTTTCCTTTGCAATCGCCGGTGTCCAGTCCTTGCCCTGCCAGTCGATCAGGTGATCCGGTGCTGCGGCCGTCATGCCTTCCCACCAGACGTCGCCGTCATCGGTAAGCGCAACGTTGGTGAAGATCGTGTCGCTTTGCATCGACGCCATGCAGTTCGGATTGGTCTGGGTATTGGTGCCGGGCGCCACGCCAAAGTATCCGGCCTCCGGATTGATTGCATAGAGCCGACCGTCGGCGCCCGGCTTGATCCAGGCGATGTCGTCGCCGATGGTGGTGACTTTCCAGCCGCTGAAGCTCTTCGGCGGCACCAGCATGGCGAAATTCGTCTTGCCGCAGGCCGAGGGAAAAGCGGCTGCCACATAGTGCTTCTTGCCGGCCGGGGACTCCACGCCCAGAATCAGCATGTGCTCTGCCAGCCAGCCCTCTTCGCGGCCCATGTTGGAGGCAATCCGTAGCGCAAAGCATTTCTTGCCCAGCAGTGCGTTGCCGCCGTAGCCGGAACCGAACGACCAGATCTCCCGGGTTTCGGGATAGTGCACGATGTACTTGGTCGGGTTGCACGGCCAGGCAACATCCTTTTGACCGGCAGCCAGGGGCGCGCCGACGGAATGCACGCACGGCACGAACTGGCCGTCGCTGCCCAGCACGTCATATACCGCGCGGCCCATGCGGGTCATGATGCGCATGTTGACGGCGACATAAGGCGAATCCGAGAGTTCGACGCCGATGTGTGCGATGGGCGAACCCAGCGGGCCCATCGAGAACGGCACCACATACAGCGTGCGGCCCTGCATGCAGCCATCGAACAGGCCGCTCATGGTTGCGCGCATTTCCTGCGGATCGGTCCAGTTGTTGGTCGGTCCGGCCTCTTCCCGGGTTGCCGAGCAGATGAAGGTGCGGTCCTCGACACGCGCCACGTCGCTCGGGTCCGAGCATGCCAGATAGCTGTTGGGCCGTTTTGCGGGATTGAGCGTCTTCATGGTGCCGCCGGCGACCATCAGGGCGCACAGCCGATCGTATTCTTCCTGCGAGCCATCGCACCAATAGATGCTGGACGGTTTGGTCAGGGCGGCGATTTCCGCTACCCAGCTGACCAGTTTCTGTTGCTTGACATAGGCGGGAACGTTCAGTGCTGCGACGCCGGCCATTACAGGTTGATTCATAGATGCTGCCTCCAGGTTCAGGACCAATACGGATAACACGGGCATTCGAAATGTTGACAATGCGACCGGTACGCCGCGTCAGTCGGGTGCTGACCAAATATGGTCGCAGGCGGCGTCCGAGCAATGGCACTGGTACTGCCTCGTGGGCGATACCGAACGCCGGGCGTGCCGGATGATGGAATAATTGTTATCCTGCTATCCAAACCTTGCACAAACGTGCGCGGTCCGGTTCCTGTCCTAAGCAGCCTTGCAGCACCGCTCATGTCCGTTCTCACGTTGACAGGCGTCACTTTCCGCATAGCCTGCGGTAATCGATGCTTCCGGTAGACACTTCGAAAGCGACAACAAGGCACACACAATACTTGTTGATTTTTCAAAACTGGCGGCGATTGTACACCGGCGATTTCTGACCCTCAATGACCTGAGTCAAATTGCCAATAAACGCCGGTTTCACCTGCCATTTACCGTCTGCTGGCTCACGTTTTCTTTCTTTTTTCAACAAACCAGAGCATTGCGAGCCGTTTCATGAAAATTGCCATACTTGATGACTATCAGGACTGCGTGCGCAGCCTGCCGTGTTTTTCCCTGCTCGATGGCCATGACGTCAAGGTCTTTACCAGCAGTACCCGCGGCGTCGGTCAGCTGGCCATTCGCCTGGCCGAATTCGACGCCCTCGTGTTGATTCGCGAACGTACCGCCTTGTCGCGCCAGTTGCTGGAAAAATTGCCGAAACTGAAGCTGATTTCCCAGACCGGCAAGGTGACCGGCCATATCGACGTGGCGGCAGCCACCGCCTGCGGCGTGACAATCGTCGAGGGTGTCGGCGACCCGACCGCACCGGCCGAACTGACCTGGGCCCTGATCATGGCGGCGACCCGCAAGCTGCCGCAATATATCGCCAACCTGAAAAGCGGCGCCTGGCAGGCCAGCTCGCTGCAACCCGTACACAATACCCTGGGCACGGTCCTGAAAGGCCGCACGCTCGGCATCTGGGGATACGGCAAGATCGGCAGGATGGTTGCCGGCTACGGGCGCGCTTTCGGCATGCAGGTGCTGGTCTGGGGGCGCGAACCCAGCCGCGTTGCCGCCGCCGCCGAGGGGCTGCAAGTGGCGCCGTCGCAGGAAGCGTTCTTCGCAGGCGCCGACGTGCTGACGTTGCACCTGCGCCTCAACGACGCCACCCGCGGCATCGTCGGTGCGGCCGACCTGGCACGCATGAAGCCGCAGGCGCTGTTCGTCAATACCAGCCGCGCCGAACTGGTCGCGCCCGGCGCGCTGCAGGCGGCGCTGCTTGCCGGGCGCCCAGGCACGGCGGCGCTCGACGTCTACGAGTCCGAACCGCTGGCGCCGGATGCGCCGCTTTTGAAAATGGACAACGTACTGGCCGCACCGCACTTGGGGTATGTCGAAGCCGACAGTTACGAAATCTATTTCAGGGCGGCGTTCCAGAACATCGTCGACTTTGCTGCCGGTGCGCCGAAAAATGTCCTGAATCCGGCTGCGGCCAAGCCGCAGTGAGCGCCCGCTGCATAACGCTGCAGCGGCTCAGTAGGTTTTATAAGGCAGGAACTTGCCGGACAGGACGACATTGACGCGGTCGCCCTTCAGATCGGCTTCGCGCTGGATGTCCATCGAAAAATCGATCGCGCTCATGATGCCATCGCCGAATTCTTCATGTATCAGTTCCTTGATGGTGGTGCCGTAGACACTGACGATTTCATACCAGCGATAGATCAGCGGATCGGTCGGCACCGCCGTGGCAAGCGAACCCTTGTACGGCACGATCTGCAGCCAGGCCGCTTCTTCATCGGTCAGGCCGAACAGCGCCTGGGCCTTGTCGGCCTGGGCGCGGCTGAAGGTCATCTGGCCCAGCAGCGCGGCGGTGGTCCACTCCTTGCTCTGGCCAAATTCGACGGCGAGCTCGGCCCAGCGCAGCTGCTTGGCGACTTTGACGGACAGGATTTTTTGGGTGACTTGGTTGCGATCCATGATGGGCTTTCCGGTGGTTGAGGAGAGCCCTAAGTGATGCAAGCGCCGTGCCAGATAAAAAACCT
>JANXSS010000346.1 GCA_025356535.1 Herminiimonas sp. | reverse complement strand
CGCGCCTGACGCCGCGCCGCAGTTTCGAGCGCTACGTCGAGTCGGTGCGCCAACGCTCGCTTTTCTGGACACAGGTCGAGATCGACGCGGCGACCGGATTGCGGCTGCAGGTTGCGGAAATCGTCGCCCGGCGGGCCGGGCGCGAAGTCGTGCTGCAAAGCGAACTCGCCCGCAGCAACGAAGAGCTCGATGCCTTCGCCTATATCGCCAGCCACGACCTGATGGAGCCGTTGCGCGGCATTCATCGCTATGCGCACCAGTTGCTTGAAGACGCCGCCCCGGCCAATGATGCGAGCCGTTCCAAGCTCGATGGCCTGGTACGGCTGACGCTGCGCATGGACAGCCTGCTCGACTCGATGCTGCATTTTTCCCGCATCGGCGGCACCGCCCTGACGCTGGAAAACGTCGATCTCAACGAGGTCCTGGCAGAGACGCTCGACATCGTCGGCTCCCGCACCAGCGACAGCGATTCTGAAATCGTGGTGCCGCGAGCGCTGCCGACGGTGAGATGCGACCGCATGTGGTGCCGACAGATTTTTGTCAATCTCATCTCGAACGGCCTGAAATACACGGAGGCCGCGAAAAAACGCATCGAAATCGGCTACATCGCCCCCGGCGACATGCATCCGAGACCGAACTGCCCACCCGGACTGGAGACCCGGTGCATCTACTACGTGGCCGACAACGGCATCGGCATCGGCATCGGCATACAGATAAAGCACTTCGATCAGATCTTCAAGCTGTTCAAGCGGCTTCACGCCCCCGATCGGTATGGCGGCGGCAGCGGCGCCGGGCTGACGATCGTGCGCAAGCTGGTGCAGCAGCATGGTGGCCGGATCTGGGTTGATTCGCTGGCAGAACGGGGATCGACTTTTTATTTCACGCTGGGCGAACCGGCAAAGCCGACGACATGACGATGACCAACGGTATGGCAAATGCGGTTTCTTTTGATCACCAGCCCTACAGCACGAAACGGCATGGCTTAAACATCACCAATTGCGACAGTGAACCGGTGCAAACGCCAGGCTGCGTGCAGACCCACGGCGCGTTGCTGGTGCTGCGCCTGAAAGACCTGAAAATCCTGCAGGCGAGCGAAAACGTCGAGGCGGTCCTCGGCCGGCCCGTCGAAACCATCCTCGAGGCGCCGGTTCGAACGGTCATCGGCGTCGACGGCGAGCACCGGTTGCGGGCCATGCTGGCCGCGCGACCGATCGATTGCAATCCGGCGTACCTGATGAGCCTGCCTGGCGCGCATGGCGACGCCGCCGCCGCCATTCTTCTTGACGTGACTGCCCACACCATCGACGGTGTCGTGATCCTGGAGTTCGAGGCAACGGGTCGCACCAACGCGCTGAGCCTGGACTATTACGAACTGGTCAAGAAGACCGTCGCCCGGCTCCAGCGTGCCAACACGCTGCTGGAGCTATGCGATCTGGCCACGCAGGAGATCTTCGAACTGACCGGCATGGACCGGGTGATGGTCTATAAATTTCACGAGGACGGCCATGGCGAGGTGTTCGCCGAAAGCAAGCGCCCCGAGCTGATGTCCTGGATCGGCCTGCACTATCCGGCAGAAGACATTCCCAAGCCGGCACGCGATGTCTTTACCAGGACATGGTTGCGGCCGATTCCGGACATGGCCAACGTGCTCGCGGAGATGGTGCCCCTGGTGAACCCCGATACCGGCATTGCGCTCGACATGACGTACTGCTTCCTGCGCGGCGTCTCCAGGATGTGCTCCGAATATTATTCGAACATGGGTGTCACGGCCACGCTCACCATGTCGATTCGCCGCGGCGACCATCTGTGGGGCCTGATCTCCTGCACGTATTCGGGCGGACCGAAATATTTTTCCTACGAGGTGCGCGCCACCTGCGAGTTTCTGGCACAGGTGGTCTCGCTGCACCACAATGCGGCGGAAGACAGGGAACATCTCATCTATCGGCTAAAGCTCGAGGGCGTTCATCAGCAGCTGCTGGCGCATGCCGTTCGTGAAGGCAGCGTGTCTGCACTGATCGGCAACACGCCTTCGCTGCTCGATGGCATCGATGCAGGCGGCGCGGCGTTGCGCCACAACGAACGCTGGCGTTGCGTGGGAAATACGCCCGGTCTGGCGCAACTCGACGGCCTCGGCCAGTGGCTTGCAAAGGTAAAGTTCCCGGCCGCTCTTCCGCTGCTGTATGCAACCGATTGCCTGGTGCGCGACTATCCGCCGGCGGCGGCGTTCGTCGATCTTGGCAGCGGCCTGCTGGCATTGCCGCTGTCTCCCGGCGGCCAGGACCTGATGCTGTGGTTCAAGCCGGAGACGATGCATACCGTGAACTGGGGCGGCGATCCGCATGACAAGCACGTGGTCACGGGTCCGAACGGGCCGCGGCTCAGTCCTCGCACCAGCTTTGCATTGTTCGTCGAATCGGTACGCCAACGATGCCTGCCGTGGAAGCCGGTCGAGCTCGAAGCGGTGGCGAGGCTGCGACTGCATCTGGTCGAAATGGTGGTCGAATATGCGCAGCAGCGCTCGCTGCTGTACGCGGAACTGGCGCGCAGCAACGATGAACTCGACTCCTTCAAACATATCGCCCGGCACGATTTGAAGGAACCCCTGCGCGGCATTCATCAATACGCGGCGCAGTTGATGGAAGACGCCGTGCTCGTCG
>JANXSS010000271.1 GCA_025356535.1 Herminiimonas sp. | reverse complement strand
CTGGCGCTTGGTGCCGACCATCAGGATGGTGCCACGGTTGGACGACAACTGGCGCACATACTTCATGGCTTCCTGGTACATGCCCAGGGTTTTTTCCAGATTGACGATGTGGATCTTGTTACGGTGACCGAAGATGTACGGTGCCATTTTCGGGTTCCAGAAGCGGGTCTGGTGTCCGAAATGGACGCCGGCTTCCAGCATTTCGCGCATTGTGACTGACATTTATTGCTCCAGGGTTGGGTCTGGAATCCGCCCAGCTACACCGTGTATTTATGACGGGCACCCTTGAAGGGGCGGATTCGCGATTTAAAACAAAATGAAACTTTTTCTCGCATTAGCGTTGAAGCAGGCCCGGCGGCAAGAAATTGCTGCGGGTTGCCACGACAGGCTAACCCGAGATTCTACCCTAATAAGCCAGCGTACTTCAAGCGTGGCGCTGGCTTTGCTTTGGTGAATCATCTTCGGCTCGTTTATAATCGTTTCATCCCTTCACTCTCATGGCCGCAGCTCGGCCGCATCCGCTCCCATGGCATCCTCTATAAAATCTGCGGAAGACATCGCCGGCATGCGCATTGCCGGCAAACTGGCGGCCGAGGTACTCGACTTCATCGCGCCGCATGTCCAGGCAGGCGTGACGACCGGCGAAATCGACCGCCTCTGCCATGAATACATGGTAAATGTGCAAGGCACGATTCCGGCGCCGCTCAATTACTGCCCGCCCGGCTACACGCCTTATCCGAAAGCCATCTGCACGTCGGTCAACGATGTCGTCTGCCATGGCATTCCGGGCGACAAGGTGCTGAAGAACGGCGACGTCATCAACCTCGACATCACCGTCATCAAGACCGGCTATCACGGCGACACCAGCCGCATGTACTACATCGGCGAGCCCTCGATCATGGCCAGGCGCCTGGGCGAAGTCACCTTCGAATGCATGTGGCTGGGCATCTCGAAGATCCGGCCGGGTGCGCACCTGGGCGACATCGGTCACATCATCCAGCAGCATGCGGAAAAAGCCGGTTACAGCGTCGTGCGCGAATTCTGCGGCCACGGCATCGGCAAGGTTTTCCATGAAGAGCCGCAGGTGCTGCATTACGGCCGCCCCGGCACCCTGGAAGAGCTGGTCGCAGGCATGATCTTCACGGTCGAGCCGATGATCAATGCCGGGCGCCGTGAAATCCGCGAGATGGGCGACGGCTGGACCATCAAGACGAAGGATCGCAGCCTGTCGGCCCAGTTCGAGCACACGGTACTGGTCACGCCCACCGGCTACGAAGTGCTCACCATCTCGCCCGGGATGCCGGCGCCACCGGCCGGCATCCTGATCGCCTCGCCGGGCCAGCCGGTCGCCGCATGACGCCTGCCCGCCGTCCGTGAGTACGCCGCCCACCGAGCTGCTGCGAGCCGGCGGCATCGTGCCCTTCGGCCTGCGCATCAAGCAGCAATTGAAGGACGAGCGCCAGGCGATCACCGATGCCTTCAACCTCGATGGCAAGCCGGAAAAACTCCTGAGCGCCTTGCGCCAGAGCGTAGACGGCGCGCTGGCCGCCGCATGGGTCGAATTCGCCTTGCCGCCGTCGGCTGCGCTGGTGGCAGTCGGCGGCTACGGCCGCGGCGAACTGTTTCCCTACTCGGATGTGGATGTACTGATCCTGCTGGCAGGCGCGCCGGATGCGCACTTGCGCGGCACGCTGGAAGAACTGGTCCAGGTGCTGTGGGACATCGGCCTGGAGCTCGGCCACAGCATCCGCACCGTCGACGAATGCCTGAGCGAGGCGGCAGCCGACATCACGGTGCAAACCAGCCTGCTCGAAGCACGGCTGGTGACGGGCAACCCGGCGCTGTTCCAGCTGCTGCAGCAGCGCTGCAACCAGGCCATGGACCCGCAGGCTTTTTTCCAGGCAAAGACGCTCGAGCTGCGCCAGCGCCACGTCAAGTACGAAGACACGCCCTACAGCCTGGAGCCGAACTGCAAGGAAAGTCCCGGCGGCCTGCGCGACCTGCAGGTCATTCTCTGGGTGGCGAAGGCAGCCGGCCTGGGCGACTCCTGGCGCAAGCTGGCCGAGCGCGGCCTGATCACCAACACCGAGGCGCATCAGCTGCTGAAGAAGGAACGCGCCTTCAAGGACATCCGCATCCGCCTGCATATCTACGCCAAGCGGCGCGAAGACCGGCTGGTGTTCGACGTGCAGACGCCGATTGCCGAGACCTTCGGCTTCAAGACCACCGAAACCCGGCGCGCCAGCGAATACCTGATGCAGCGCTACTACTGGGCGGCCAAGGCGGTCACGCAGCTCAACACGATCCTGCTGCAAAACATCGCCGCGCAACTGTTTCCGCAACCGAGCTGCCCGTTGCCGATCAATCCGCGCTTCAATGAAGTCAACGGCTTCATCGACATCGCCGCCGACGACACTTTCGAAAGCACGCCGTCGGCGATGCTGGAAGTATTCCTGGTGCTGGCGCAGCAGCCGCAATTGAAGGGCATGACCGCGCGCACCCTGCGCCACCTGTGGCATGCGCGCTTCCTGATCGACCGCAACTTCCGCCAGGACCCGCATAACCGCGCCCTGTTCCTGAAGATCATCCAGGCGCCGCAGGGCATCACGCATGCGCTGCGCGGCATGAACCAGACCAGCATCCTCGGGCGTTATCTGCCGAACTTCCGGCGCATCATCGGCCAGATGCAGCACGACCTGTTCCATGTCTACACGGTCGACCAGCACATCCTGATGGTGGTGCGCAACGTGCGTCGCTTCACGATGACCCAGCATGCGCATGAGTATCCGTTCTGCAGCCAGCTGATGGCGAATTTTCCGCAACCCTGGCTGCTGTACGTGGCCGGGCTGTTCCATGACATAGCCAAGGGTCGCGGCGGCGATCATTCGCTCCTGGGCATGACCGATGCGCGCCAGTTCTGCATCGACCATGGCATGACGCCGGAAGAAACCGAGCTGGTCGTCTTCGTGGTGCAGAACCACCTGATGATGTCCCATGTGGCGCAAAAGCAGGATCTGTCGGACCCCGACGTCATCGCCGCCTTCGCCGCGCTGATGGGCGACGAACGCCACCTGAGCGCCCTGTACCTGCTGACCGTTGCCGACATTCGCGGCACCAGCCCGAAGGTCTGGAACGCCTGGAAGGGCAAGCTGCTCGAGGATCTTTACCGGCTCACGCTGCGCGCGCTCGGCGGGGCGCGCCCGAACCTCGACGCCGAGATCGAGGCGACCAAGCTCGAGGCGCGGCTGCTCCTCAACCTCGCGTCCCTGCCCGGCACGGTCGAGGTGCCGCTCTGGCGCACGCTCGAGCTCAGCTACTTCGCGCGCCACGAGGCCGGCGACATCGCCTGGCACGCGCGCGCGCTCGTCGAGAAGGTGGCCGCGCTCGAGCCGATCGTGCGGGCGCGCCTTTCCTCGCTCGGCGAAGGGCTGCAGGTGCTGGTCTACGCGCCGGACCGGCCCGACCTCTTCGCCCGCATCTGCGGCTACTTCGACGGTGCC
>JANXSS010000251.1 GCA_025356535.1 Herminiimonas sp. | reverse complement strand
AGCTTGCGCCGGCTGTCCTGGTTCATCTTGCCATCGCGCGTCAGGATGTGCAGCGCCTTCAGAAGGGCAATCGATTGACCTGGCTTTATGTCGTGCAGCTGTTGCGTGGCCGGAGGCGGCGCGGGCGAAACCGGTGTCACTGACCGTTTCGACTGTTTGGTCTGCGGCGACCGTTGCGACTGATTCATTTCTGGCTTTCAATACCGGTGCGGGTTACCTCAACCCGTCAAGACGCATTCGTTGCGCAGGGCAAAGGGTTTGTCTGCCGGTTTGTGAATACGGCGCCAGATGATATACCACTGTCCTGGCATTGCGCCCCCGATGCTCTGCGCGCGCGGGCCTGTAGAGCCAAGGGAATTTTCTGGCATCGATGGATCGGCCGCAGCCGGCACATCTGTTCAAGCAAGACATGCAACCTGTCTTATTGCAGATCAGCAAGCAGGCGATGCGCCAGGGCTTTTGCTTCGTCCAGGGCTTCTTCGGGCGTATCGGAGGCGACCGGGACGAGATGTTGATGCGTGCCGGCGGGTTGGCCTGCGTGCGTCAGTTGAACACTCCCCTGGAAGCGGCCCTCGGCAGTTTGTACGACGCTTGCCTCGGCATGATAGGCGCCCTTGGTATAAGCAACGATTGGCTGGCTCATCAATTTCATGTCCTGAAGTGATTTGCAGACATTTCGAACAGGCGCACCGACGGCGCCGCGTCAGGTTCACGCACCACAGGGTCCGGATGCGGCAACGGCTCGTCTTCCGGCGCCGGTTCCTCACCAGGCAGCGGCTCTTCTTCGGGTATCGGTGCACGATGGGCACGCAGCGCCCCCACGCCATGCCACGGGCTAGTGGTTTCAGATGTCGGCCTGCCGTCGCACATGACAGGAAACGGCGGCGAAACGACGGTATCGGTCGGCTGCTCCATATTTACCTCCAGCAACTACAATGAAGGGCTTGGCTGCCTGCCACAATCAGTTTGGCCCTGTTGCATCATAGGAGAAGGGCTTCTGGCCAATGCGTTGGCTGCCTCACACAGACGTAAAGAAGGCGCAAAAAAATGCCCACGAACTTTTCAGTTGGTGGGCAAGCCCTCCAGAACGGAGGCGGAGGAGACACATTCAATATAGAACAACCGATGCACAGATGAAGCTTTTATTAGCGTAACAAGTAGACAATTAGCAAAAAATTACAGTTTTGCATAAAAACCACCCTCATCCTGCGGTCGGAATGCTGCGTAGACGAGCCATCAACTGGTCTGTTTCAAGGCTCGAATCATACTGGCGTCCTCCCTTGCGGTAAATCATTGCTCCGACAGTTGCCAGAAATGCAAAATCCTGTTCCGAGACGGACGGACGGATGTGCACCAGAAATTCGGCAAAGGCAGACACCAGGTCCTCCATTGCCAGCACGTCTTCCAGTTTCGAGGCAAGCTTGCTCATGATCACTATCGCATCATCCTTTTCCATGCTTACCTCGTTCTGTACAGTAGGTTTTTATTTTGCGGCGAGGAACTCGCAAAAGAAATGGCAGAAAGGAAAAACCTTCTCACGCTTTGCGCATATATCACCGCAGCGTCGTCACTGCGCCACAAAAGCAGGCGTCCCGTTGCCCGTTCGCTAAGGCCAGGGCGCCGGCGTCACGGGCAAAAACTGACCGGCATCCGGATCACCGGCGGCGGCAGGCGCATCTGGCAGCGCCGGGCCGCGGCTCTTTCCATCAAGTCGCGCATCGAGCAATACCGCCAGTTCCTGCCTGCCAGCGCTGAAATCTCCCGAAGAAAGCGGGTCGTCATCGTTCGGCCAATGCTCGATTGCCCATGAGCGGAAGGCGTCGTAACGCTGCAATACCTCGGTAGCGTAGGCTTCATTTTCCTTGGTCCGCAACATAGTCCTGTCCCTTTTTGATACGTCGTTCTAAACGGGCAAGGCAGGTCTGCACTGCATGCCGCCGGCGTTGCGAAGTGATTTTTCCATGCAGCAAGCAAAAAAACCGCCAGGTTGACTTGTAAAGATTTCCGAACCGTTTTTCAGGAAATGGTTCCCCTAATTACAATGGCAAACGACAACCGTACGCCCGGGCGAACGCTGCCAGCATGGTATCCTTTCGCGCCTGAACACTGCCGTAACATTTCATATTGGAATGCCAAAAGTGAGCCAATTTTTTCGGAATGCGTTTGATCAGAGCATCGCGCAAGCGTGTGCAGTCCGTCCGCCCGAAGGAACCAAAATTAACCATCCCGAAAATCTCGCCTGCCTGATAGAGAATCAGCGCGACGTCCTGCTCGGAAAATGGCGGGCGCTACTCAAGCAGTTGCCATCTGCGCGCCAGCTCGACATACCGACCTTGAATGATCACGTGCCAGGCTTGCTGACCGAACTGGCAACTGCGCTGCGTTGCAACAGGGACTGGACCATTGCAAGCTCCCATGCCGGTGGTACGCCGCCGGCACATGGATTGCAACGCCTGGAAGACGGTTTCGAAATCGGCGAAGTCGTGGCGGAATACAACATCCTGCGCGGCTGCATTCACGACCTGGCGTATGCAAACGGCATCGACCTGCAAGGGTTGCCTTTTCACATAATGAACCGTGTCCTCGATGCGGCGATCGGTTCGGCCGTGCAGACCTATGCAACCCAGCAGGCGATCAACGTGCAGCAAAAACGCCAGGAGTACCTGGCTTTCATTGCGCACGATCTGCGCACGCCGCTCAATGCGATCGGCCTGGCTGCGCGCGTGCTTGAACTCGGTACGGATGATGCGGCACGTCCGCAGCAAGCCTCGCGAATGCTGTGTACGCTGACACGCAACGTACAGCACCTGTCGTTACTCATAGACAAAGTTTTGGAAGAAAACATCAGCATTGAAACCGAATCCGGTATCCGTCTCGAACGCAGGCTGCTCGATCTCTGGCCGCTGGTGGAGGGGCTGGTGCATGATCTGCACCCCGTGGCCGGTACGGGCAGCACCCTGCTGGTCAATCTCGTGCCGGTCGATCTGGTGGCGTATGCCGATGCGAGCTTGTTGCGACGGGTGTTCCAGAACCTGATCGCCAATGCGATCAACTACACGCCACGCGGCGAAGTAACGATCAGGGCGCGACTCCTCGATGACGTGGGCGGCGTGGAATGCACGGTTTCGGACAATGGCAGCGGCATCGCGCCGGACCAGCTGGACAAGATTTTCGAAAAATATGAAAGCAACCCGGATCAGTCAGGCGGTTTCGGCCTCGGCCTGGCGATCTTCAAGACTTTTGTCGACGCGCATGATGGTGTGATCGGCGTCGAGAGCACTGAAGGTGTCGGATCGACGTTCCGCTTTACGCTGCCAGGGAAAAAACGCTAGGCGACTGCGGCAGCACTCAGCTTGGATAGCCACAATCCTTCGGTGAAAACGCAAGCTTGCCGATGTCCATGCCGTCGACGCCCTGGTAGGCATAGGCAACCGTGATGCGGTTGCGGAAAAAAAATTTCAGCTCATCGGCGGCACATACCCGCTTCTGCAAGGTCGGCCGGAAGCTCTGGTAGAAGCTCGCGGTGCTGACGTCCTTGGCGAGCACTTTCAAGATCGTATAGTGGTAAGCAATCTGGTTGCCGGGTTCGGCGCTGACGCGGTCGAGCCGCGTGTCGGCATCGACTGCCTGGGGCATCGTGCGGTTCATCTTGTCACTCATCTTGACCAGCGTTTCATCCACACCCATGTTCTGTGCGCCGGACTGACCGAGAATCGAACCGAACAGGCCGCCAAAGCCGATTGCATGCACCTGTGTCGTCGCACACAGGCAAGCTGCAAGCGCTGCACCAGACAAAAACGACCGGGCCAAAGATTTTTCCATGACGTGTCCTGAAAAGGTGGGTGTAGCCGACGGTGCCGGGTTGCGCCATCCGCTTTGCGGCTGAGTCTATCACTGAAGACCGTCGCTTCGACGGCGTAGCATGCCGCACCGCATGATCGCTCCCGCACCGGAACGCCGCGCGACCCTGATCCGACGCGCTGCTGCAAGCAAGTGAGGCCGCAGCGCTGCGGTTTCAGAATTCATGGTTGTCGATGGCGCGCCTGGCACGCGCCTCGGCCGCCTGCAATGCATCGGCTTCGGTCGAATAGATACCGACCGGGATATACGTTTCCGCAATCTCCGGCTCACGCGACAGGCGTACGTAGACTTGCGCCTCGAAGGTTCCGTCGGGCTCCAGCAATGCAACGATACGGGCAATATGGGTGCCGCTTTGCACCACGCGTCCGGTTGGGTCTTGCATGAAAAATCTCCTGCATCAGTCATGTCCAATAGCGCAACTGGCATGCGCCGTGTACCGCACATCGAACGATCCGCAGCGGGACGCCAGCCCGCGCCAGCCTGGCATGACGAGAATACCCGCCCCAGCAATTTTGCTCTGTGCGCCAGCCCACAGTCGGTTTCGGCGCTGTTTGCAATGGGCATGATCAATCCCAAAGCCAATGACAACAATGCTGCGATTCTAGAGGCCCGGCCAGTGGCATGCCGCAACGCGGCATATTTGCCGGCACACGCCTGCTGCTGGCAATCGAAAACAGGAAA
>JANXSS010000248.1 GCA_025356535.1 Herminiimonas sp. | reverse complement strand
AGCCTGTGCCGCATCTCGGTACGCGAAGCCGAGGGGGGCGAGCGCGTCCTGCCCGGACACGCCTACATTGCGCCGGGACATTCGCACCTGCTCCTGGTGCGCAGCGGCGCCAACTACATGACCCAGCTCGACACCGGAGCGCCCGTCAACCGGCACCGGCCGTCGGTCGACGTGCTGTTCAATTCGTCGGCGCAGGCCGCCGGCAAGAATGCGGTGGGCGTGATCCTGACCGGCATGGGCAAGGATGGCGCACTTGGCATGTTGGCAATGAAGCAGGCCGGCGCGCATAATTTCGCCCAGGATGAAGCCAGCTGCGTCGTCTTCGGCATGCCGCGCGAAGCGATCGCCATCGGTGCGACACACGAGGTGGGCGCCCTGCAGGCGCTGCCCGGCATGGTGCTCGGTTACCTGGCGGCGCACGGCAGCCGGGCGCTGCGGGTCTGACCGGCGCAGCCCCGCGCGCTGCCGCGGGCGGGCGCAGGTGTCGCATATAGGGGAATCGGTGAAACATTTTTGCTGCTTACAGGCATCATTGTCTGCAGGAGGAAGACTGCCGGGGTGCATAATATACCGATGAAAAGCATTCGATCGGCAGCATGCGGATCGAATCCGACGTAATGCAATCACGGAGTTCACATGGCTGGTCCGAACACAAAATTTCTTGTCGTAGATGACTTCTCGACGATGCGCCGGATTGTCCGCAATCTGTTGAAGGAACTGGGTTATACCAATGTCGACGAAGCCGAGGACGGCTCGATGGCACTGGCCAAGCTGCGCGCGGAAAAATTCGACTTCGTCGTCTCGGACTGGAACATGCCGGTCATGGATGGCCTGACGATGCTGCAGAACATACGCGCCGATCCGGCCCTGGCGAAACTGCCGGTGCTGATGGTGACGGCGGAAGCGAAGAAGGAAAACATCATCGCCGCGGCCCAGGCCGGCGCCAACGGCTATGTCGTCAAGCCTTTCACGGCGGCGACACTGGATGAAAAGCTCGGCAAGATCTTCGAAAAACTCGCTGCCGCCGGCGCCTGAGGCGGCGGGCATGCATGACCTTGCCTTCATCGTACGCGAACCGCTGCTCGATCCGAAGCAGCAGGTCATCGGCTATGAACTGAGCGTGCAGCATCCGGAGGCCGACCGCGACATCGTCGGCCCTGGCGAGGACTTCCACGCACTTGCCGCGTTCGTCGGGCAGACGATGCAGTCCGACGACGGCACCTGGCTGCTGGGCGCGCACCGCATCTTCCTGAAAGCAGACGCGGCCTTGCTGGGCTGCGATGAAGTCGCCGCGCTGGCGCCCAGGCATGTGGTGCTGACGCTCAAGCTCGACGACCTGGCCGATCCCGCCACGCTGGAATCGGTCAAGGCGCTGCGCGCACATGGCTTTGGCATCGCCGTTTCCGATGCGGCCGGCATCGCGCAGGACAAGAGCCTGCTGCCGCTGCTAACGCATCTGGAAATACAGTTTGCAACGACCGATTTTCCGACCCAGGCAAAGATCTATGGCGCACTGAAGAACTCCCCGGTGCGCATGGTGGCGCGCGAGATCCGCAGCTGGAAGGAATTCGATTCATGCGCCTCGCTCGGCCTGGATGCCTTCATCGGCAACCTGTACCTGACGCCGCACGCCACCGGCGTCGTGGCGGCCAAGGGCTTGAATCCGGCGCAGGCGATGATCCTGCAGTTGATGGACATGGTGCGCAAGAATGCGGACGTGCGCCAGCTCGAAGACGTGTTGAAGCGCGATGCGGCATTGTCCTACAAATTGCTGCGCTACATAAATTCGGCAGGCTTCGGCCTGGGCACCGAAATCCAGTCGCTGCGTCATGCGGTTGCCATGCTGGGGTATTCGCCGCTGTACCGCTGGCTGTCGGTGCTGCTGGCAACGGCCACCACCGGCGGCCAGTCGGCGATCCTGATGCAGACGGCAATCGTGCGGGCCCGCTTCGCCGAACTGCTGGGTGCGGCCCACCTGCCGCGCAACGAAGCCGAAAAGCTCTTCGTGGCCGGCATGTTTTCGCTGCTCGACCGCCTGCTGGGCGTGTCGATGGACGAAGTCCTCGACAACATCCAGTTGTCCGAACCGGTGTCCCAGGCGCTGTTGACGCGCGAGGGCATGTACGGCCCCTTCCTGCGGCTGGCCGAAGCAGGGGAGTTCGACAACGGACCGATCGTCGAACTGGCCGAGGCGCTCTTCATCAGCCCGGAAAAAGTCAACCAGGCGCACGCTGCGGCGCTGGTCTGGGCGCAGAACCTGAGCCTTTGAGCAGGGCCGCCGGCCCGATGTCCTGAAAGACGGCAGGCCCCCGGGCACCCCGGTGCGCGCCTGCCGCAGTCACCCCTGCCGCACCGACCGATAAAGCCTGTTTTTCCCACCCTGTTCATGCGATGGCCGCCAGGTCATCGCACCGATAATCATTCCTGAGGGTCCGGCCGAGCGTTCCAGCGTTCATTCTTGCAGCCGGCGGACCACGACACCAGGAGTCGGCCATGGCCGAAGATAGCGACCTCGAAAAAACCGAACCGGCCTCCGAGCGAAAGCTCGAACAGGCCAGGGAGAGCGGCGACGTGCCGCGTTCGCGCGAGCTCGCCACCTGCACCATCCTGCTGGCCGCCGGCGGCGGCTTCTGGGTCACCGGCGAGGCCATGCTGCGCCAGCTGAACCACATGCTGAGCGCCGGCCTGACGCTCGAACGCGCGCATGCCTACGACTTCGAACTGCTCAGCGCCCGGATTGCCGGCAGCGTCGGCGACCTGCTGCTGGCGTTCGCACCCTTTGCCGGCATCCTGATGCTGGTGGCGCTGGCTTCACCGATGCTGATCGGCGGCTGGTTGTTCTCCACCGACGCGTTGCAGCCGAAATTCAGCCGCCTCAATCCTCTGTCTGGCATCGCCAACCTGATTTCCAAGAATTCCCTGGTCGAGCTGGTCAAGGCCGTCGGCAAATCGGTCATCGTCGGCACCGTTGGCTACATGTTCATCTCGCGCCAGATGGATGCGGTGCTCGGGTTGGGCACCGAGTCGATCAAGAACGGCACGGCCCACCTGGGCCACCTGATGCTGTCGACCTTCATGGCAATCGTCGGCGGGCTGGTGCTGATCGCTGCAATCGACGTGCCGTACCAGCTCTGGCACTACAGCCACAAACTGATGATGACGCGCCAGGACGTGCGCCAGGAAGCCAAGGAGTCCGACGGCAATCCCGAGATCAAGGCGAAGATCCGCGCCCAGCAGCGCGAGATGGCCAAGCGCCGCATGATGAGCGAAATCCCGACCGCCGACGTGGTGGTGACCAACCCGACGCACTACGCCGTGGCGCTGCGCTATGCCGACGGCAAGATGGGCGCGCCGCGCGTGGTGGCAAAAGGCGCCGACGCAATGGCGGCAAGGATTCGCGAGATCGCCGCCGAACACGGCGTGCCGACGCTGGAGGCGCCGCCTCTGGCCCGCGCCCTGTTCCAGCATGCGGAGCTGGGCGACCAGATTCCGGAAACCCTGTACACGGCAGTTGCCGAAGTGCTGGCCTATGTGTTCCAGTTGCGCAGCTTCACCAAGCATGGCGGCACCCGGCCGGTGCTGCCGGAAGAACTCGACGTGCCGCCGCAGCTCGATCCGCACAATCCGGCGGCAATCGCCGCGGCGCTGCAAAAACTGACGCCTGCTGCAAGTACTGACATCAGCACCGGCACCGGCGCACCGGCAACACCTGAGAACGGAACCACCAAGTGAATGCACTGAGAATGCCCGCATGGATGGCCGGCATGAATTCGCGTGCGCTGGCCGCGCCGATCATCATCATCATGATGCTGTCGATGATGGTGCTGCCGCTGCCGGCCTTCGTGCTCGACATTTTCTTCAGCTTCAACATCGCACTCTCCGTGATCGTGCTGCTGACCAGCCTCTACACCATCAAGCCGCTCGACTTCATGGCCTTTCCGACCGTGCTGCTGGTGTCGACGATGCTGCGCCTGTCGCTGAACGTCGCCTCGACCCGCGTGGTGCTGACCGAAGGCCACACCGGCCCGGACGCCGCCGGCAAAGTCGTCGAAGCCTTCGGCCACTTCCTCATCGGCGGCAACTACACGGTCGGTATCGTCGTCTTCGTGATCCTTACCATCATCAACTTCACGGGGGTCACCAAGGGCGCCGGCCGGATCGCCGAAGTCGGTGCGCGCTTTGCACTCGACGCGATGCCGGGCAAGCAGATGGCGATCGACGCCGACCTCAATGCCGGCCTGATCGTCGAAGCCGAAGCACGCCGCCGCCGTACCGAAGTCGCGCAGGAAGCCGAATTCTACGGCGCCATGGACGGCGCCAGCAAGTACGTGCGCGGCGACGCCGTGGCCGGCATCATCGTAACGGTCATCAACGTCATCGGCGGCTTCATGGTCGGCATGATCCAGCATGACATGGCCTTCGATGCGGCGATCAAGACCTATACCTTGCTTGCCATCGGCGACGGCCTGGTGGCGCAGATTCCTTCCCTGATCATCTCGACGGCCGCCGGTGTGGTGGTCTCGCGCGTTGCCAGCGACCTCGACATCGGCAGCCAGCTGGTCAACCAGCTCTTCGCCAAGCCGCAGGTGCTGTATATCACCGCCGGCATCATCGGCGGCATGGGCCTGATTCCCGGCATGCCGCATGTGGCCTTCCTGCTGCTGGCCGGTATCATGGCCGGTACCGCCTATGCCATCAGCAAGCGCGCCAGCGAAGCGGCACTGGTGGCGGCCAGCGGCGACGCGGCACCGGCGCCGGCGCCGACTGCTGCGGCCGAGAGCGAAGAAGCGACGCTGCAGGACGTGGTGCCGGTCGACACGCTCGGCCTGGAAGTCGGCTATCGCCTCATTCCCCTGGTCGACAAGCAGCAGGGCGGCGAACTCTTGAAACGCATCAAGGGCATCCGCAAGAAGTTCGCGCAGGAAGTCGGTTTTCTGGCGCCGCCTGTCCATATCCGCGACAACCTGGAACTCAAACCCACCGGCTACCGGATCACGCTGAAGGGCGTGGAAGTCGGCAGCGGCGAATCGATTGCCGGCAGCTTCCTGGCGATCAATCCGGGCATGGTCAGCGGCACGCTGCCCGGACCGGTCACCTCAGACCCTGCCTTCGGCCTGCCGGCGACCTGGATCGACGCCAGCCTGCGCGAACAGGCACAGGCAATGGGTTACACCGTGGTCGACGCCGGCACCGTCGTTGCCACGCACCTGAACCACCTGATCACCAGCCATGCCGCCGAACTGCTGGGCCGCCAGGAACTGCAGCAGCTGCTCGACCACCTGACCAAGGAGTCGCCAAAGCTGGTCGAAGACCTGATTCCGAAGATGCTGCCGCTTGGCACCCTGCAGAAGGTCCTGCAGAACCTGCTCAACGAAGGCGTGCATATCCGCGACATGCGCACCATCATCGAGACCATTGCCGAACATGCCGCCATGACGACCGAATCGAACGAGCTGACGGCGCTGGTGCGCATCGCGCTGGGCCGGGCCATCGTCCAGCAGCTGTTCCCGGGAACCAATGAACTGGCCGTCATGACGCTGGATAACCGGTTGGAGCGCCTGTTGCTGCAGGCGCTGCAGGCCAGCGGTCCGGACGGCGCCGGCATCGAGCCGGGCCTGGCCGATTCGCTGGCGCAGCAGACAGAGCAAGCCACCCGGCAGCAGGAGCAGATGGGGCTGACACCGGTGCTGCTGGTGCCGGCGCA
The DNA here is from genome assembly GCA_025356535.1 of Herminiimonas sp. Taxonomy (GTDB): domain Bacteria; phylum Pseudomonadota; class Gammaproteobacteria; order Burkholderiales; family Burkholderiaceae_D; genus JANXSS01. The sequence continues at coordinate 9,485 of JANXSS010000248.1, read as the reverse complement.
GTTGCGGCCCTTGCTGGCGCGTTTCCTGCGCCGCGCCATACCGCAACTGAAGGTCCTGTCGCATTCGGAAATTCCCGATTCGAAAACAATTAAAGTCACCAGCCTGGTTGGAGCCTAAGACATGAACGTCAAGAAATTTACCGCCAGCTCGACCCGTGAAGCATTGCGCATGGTGCGCGACGCGCTCGGCCCGGATGCCGTGATCCTGTCGAACCGCAACGTCAATGGCAGCGTCGAGATCCTGGCGCTGGCCAGTGAAGACATGTCCTCGCTGGCGCCGGCCGCCGACCAGCGGCCACCGTCGAAATCGGGCTTTCGCCAGAGCGCCGCGTTGAACGACAGTGCGCCTGCAGTGCCCGCGGCGGCGATGGCGCCGGCGGCACTGGCATCGTTCTCGCGGCCGCGCACGCCGGATCACGACCAGGCAGCCGGCCTGTCGCAGGCGCTTGGCAATGCGCGCGACATGGCCGTGCAGGCGCAGCCCGCGCAGATCGTCATGTCCGAGAGCCTGCAGTCCGGTGCCGCGGGGCGCAACGAAATGAGCGCGATGATGGACGAGATCCGGTCGATGCGCAGCATGCTGGAGTCGCAACTGGCGGAGCTGACCTGGAGCAGCCAGGCCAAGCGCGAGCCGGTCAAGTCGTCGGTGCTGCGCGAAATGCTGGCCGCCGGTTTTTCCGCCAGCCTGTCGCGTTTTCTGATCGAGAAGATGCCGCCGGCGGCAACCCAGGAAAGCGCGATGAAGTGGATCAAGGCTATCCTGGAGCGCAACCTGGCAACGGTCGACAATGAAAATGAAATGATCGAGCGCGGTGGCGTCTTCGCCCTGGTCGGCCCGACCGGCGTGGGCAAGACCACCACCACGGCAAAGCTGGCGGCACGCTGCGTCATGCGCCACGGCCCCGGCAAGCTGGCGCTGATCACAACGGACGGCTATCGCATCGGCGGCTACGAGCAACTGCGCATCTACGGCAAGATCCTGGGCGTGATGGTCCATTCGGTGAAGGACCAGGCCGATCTGAAGATTGCGCTGGATGAATTGAAAGGCAAGCACACCGTGTTGATCGATACTGTGGGTGTGAGCCAGCGCGACCGCATGGTGGCAGAACAGGTGGCCATGCTCTCGGGCGCGGGCAGCGAAGTCAAGCGGCTCTTGTGCCTGTCGGCGACCTCGACCGGCGAGACATTGAACGAAGTCGTGCGGGCCTACCAGGGCGAAGGGCTGACCGGCTGCATCATGACGAAACTGGACGAAGCGGCAACCATCGGCAATGTATTAGATGTAGTCATCCGGCAGAAATTGAATCTATACTACGTTGCTAACGGCCAACGCGTGCCTGAAGATCTGCATGTCGCCAACCAGCAGTACCTGGTCGACCGCGCCTTCAAGCTCAAGCGGGAAACGGCGCCGTTCCAGCTGCAGGATGAAGAGCTGCCGCTGGTGATGGCAAACACGGCACGCAACATGAACGATGCAACGCTGCGCGGGGTGAATCTTGTCTAGTTTCGATTTCGATCAGGCCGAGGGCCTGCGGCGCATACTGGCCGGACCGAAGCCGCGCATCGTCACCTGCATCTCGGCCACGGCATCGCTCGACAAGAGCACCATGCTGGCAAACCTGGGTGCCTCGATCGCGGCCACCGGCAACACCGTGCTGCTGCTCGATGCGTGTGCGGCGCCGCGCGGCATCGCAGCGCAGCTGGGCATGGGCCCGGGGGCGACCCTGCAGGACGTGGCGCGCCAGGAGCGGGCCTTGAATGAAGTCGCGCAGCAGATGCCGCAGGGCTTTGGCGTGGTGACCCTGACGCGCGGGCCGTTGCGGCGCGGCGCGCTCGATGCCGACAGCGCGCGCCGGCTGTCGAACGCATTCGGCGTACTGGCCTCGCAGACCGACATCCTGCTGGTCGACACCGAACTCGACTGCGACGATGCGCTGCCGGTGGCGGCCATGGCCAACGGCGAAATCGTGGTGCAGGTGTCGCCCGACGCGGCATCGATCAAGGCGGCCTACGGCATCATCAAGCGCCTGAATACGCAGCTCGGGCGGCGACCGTTCTCGGTGCTGGTCACCGGCGCGCAGGAAAAAGAGGCAAAGCAGGTGTTCGACAACATGGCGCAGGCAGCCAGCCGGTATCTCGCGGTGCAGCTGCGCTCGGTCGGCTCGGTGCCGGCCGACGAGCACGTGACGCGGGCCGCGAAACTCGGGCGCAGCGTCACCGAAGCCTATCCGCTGGCGCGCGCCTCGGTGGCATTCCGGCGGCTGGCCGAATGCTTCGGGCTGGCGCAGGGGCAAATGCCGGGCGGCGCATTTTCAGGGGTTTGAGGGTTTCTATTCATGTACACGGCGCAAGGCAAATCGGACAAGAATCAACTGCTGAAAGAACATGCGCCGCTGGTGAGAAAACTTGCGCATCAGTTGAAGGCAAAGCTGCCGCCCAGCGTCGAGGTCGACGACCTGATCCAGGCAGGCATGATCGGCCTGCTCGACGCCGTCAACCGCTATGAAGAAACCCACGGCGCGCAGTTCGAGACCTATGCGGTGCAGCGCATCCGCGGCGCCATGCTCGATGAACTGCGCAGCAGCGACTGGATGCCGCGCAGCATGCGCCAGAACATGCGCAAGGTCGAAGTCGCCATGAACGCACTGCAGCAGCGCCTGGGCCGCTCGCCCACCGAGACCGAGGTGGCCAAGCAGCTCAAGATGTCGCTGGCCGAATACCAGGACCTGCTCACCGATGGCGGCGGCCACCAGCTGGTGTACTACGAAGACTTCCACGACAGCGAGAGCAACGAGCATTTCCTCGACCGTTACTGCAGCGACGACAAGAGCGATCCGCTGAAGGCGTTGATGAACACGGGTTTCCGGCAAGCCGTCATCGACGCCATCATGGCCTTGCCGGAACGGGAAAAGATCCTCATGGGCCTGTACTACGAACAGGAATTGAACCTGAAGGAAATCGGCGCCATCATGGGCGTGTCGGAGTCGCGGGTCTGCCAGCTGCATAGCCAGGCAGTGGCCCGCATGCGTGCCTATCTCAGAGAAAAAGCGTGGACTGGGGTAGCGTAGCCGGCCTTGCGCTGGCGCTCGTTGGCGTGCTGCTCGGGCAGGTGCTCGAAGGCGGGCGCATCGGTTCCCTGGTGCAGCCGGCGGCGTTTTCCATCGTCATGATCGGCACCCTCGGCGCGGTGCTCCTGCAAAGCGGCCTGGAAAACTTCAAGCGCGGCCTGCGCATGGCGCCGCTGGCTTTCCTGGTGCCGGGTGACGACGGCGACAGGCTGATCCACGACATCACGACCTGGAGCGCCACGGCGCGCCGCGAAGGCCTGCTGAGCCTGGAGCGGTTTCTGGCGGCGCAAACCGATCCGTTCATCCAGAAAGGCCTGCGCCTGGTGATCGACGGCATCGAGCCCTACAAGCTGCGCGAGACGCTGGAAATCGCCGTCGGCGCCTATGAAACCGAGCAGCGCCTTGCCGTGAAAATCTGGGAGTCCGCCGGCGGCTATGCGCCGACCGTCGGCATCCTGGGCGCGGTGCTCGGCCTGATCCACGTGATGGAGAACCTCTCCGACCCGGCACGCCTTGGCAGCGGCATTGCCGTGGCCTTCGTTGCCACCATCTACGGCGTCGGTTTCGCCAACCTGGTGTTCCTGCCGATCGGCGGCAAGCTCAAGATGCTGGTCAACCGTGAAGTCATGAAGCGCGAAATGCTGGCCGACGCCTTCGGCTGCATCGCAACAGGCGACAATCCGCGCCTGATCGAAGAACGCATGGCCACTTACCTCCAGAGGGGTTAGGACGCAGCATGCGCGAACGCCGCCGCCAGCAGCCGATCCGGAAAAAATACGAGGAAGACTTCGAGCATCATGAACGCTGGCTGGTGTCCTACGCCGACTTCATGACGCTGCTGTTTGCATTCTTCGTGGTGATGTATGCGATCTCGTCGGTCAACACGACCAAGTACCAGATCGTCGGCAATGCGATCGGCAGCGCCTTCGGCAAGAACCGCGTGTTCATCAATCAGAACGATGCGTTGCTGCTGCAGCAGACGCCGCAGATGCGCCTGCCGCGTCCGCGCCCGGCCGACGCCATGCTCAAGCGCGAGCGCGAGCAGATGACCGGCATGGCGCGCGACCTGCTCACCGCGCTGGCGCCGCTGGTCAGTCAGGGCAAGGTGCGGGTGACCGAGACGGCACGCGGCATCAGCATCGAGATCAGCGACAGCATCCTGTTCGCGCAGGGCGAGGCCGGCCTGAGTGCCGGTTCGACCGAAGTGCTGCAGGCAATCGCGCAGGTCCTCAAGGCCGACACCCATGCGATCCAGGTGGAAGGCCATACCGACAACGTGCCGATTGCCAGGGCGCAGTTTCCGTCGAACTGGGAATTGTTGGCGGTGCGCGCCAGTGGCGTGGTCAGGCTGTTCGTCGAGAACGGCATTACGGAGTCCCGCCTGGTGGCGGTGGGCCACGGCTCGAACCAGCCGGTGGCCTCCAACGACAGCGCCGACGGCCGCATGCGCAACCGCCGCGTGAAGGTGATGATCCTGTCGGGCCTGCCGGAGGTGGTGCGGGAAGTGCCGCTGCTGCCAAAGCCCTGAAACGGGCTTCAGGACGGGCTTGACCACGGGCTTGAGCACGGACTCCAGGATCGGCTTTGGAAAGGGCTTTGGAAAGGGCTTTGAAACGGCCTTTAAAACGGCCTTCAAAACGGATTTTGAAACGGGTTTTGAAGCAAGTCCTGCAGGTCAGCCGACGACCAGGCCGCGGCCGACGCCGCGCGTGCTTGCCTGGCCATCCGGTCCATAGAAATTGCCGCCGCCGGATTGCACCCGCAGTACGTTCAGTGCGCTCTGGTTGCGGGCAAGGTGGCTGCCGATCAAAAGGCCGTTGACGCGGTTTATTTCCTTTGCCTGGCGCGCCATGGCAAGCAGCGCCGTCCAGGCCGCTGCCGCCTGCGACTGCGCAGGGTGGCCCAGGTGACGGGTCTCGACCCAGGCCTGCATGCCGATCTCGCTGGCCGCGTGGCCCAGCGCTGCCAGCGCCCGATGACGCTTCGTTGCCAGTTCCGACATCTGCGCCACCACCGGCGTCTTGCGCTCGGTGATCATCGTCAGGCTTTCGATATCGGCCGAAATCAACGCTGCCTGTTCCTGCTGCAGGAGGTCGATCAGTACGCGCGCGGCATGCTGCTCCTGCGGCAGGCTGTCGGCGGGACTGACGATGGTACCAATTGCAGGATTGACGGCGGGCACTGCTGGCATGGCTAACCTCTGGAAGGACGGATCAGATCTTTTACGGTATCGATCAGGCCATCGGCGACTTTTCCGGCATCTACCTGGAAGCGTCCGCTGGCGATCGCATCTTTGATTTCCTGCACGCGACTCACATCGAAAACGGCGGTGTCGTTCGATGCACCCGCCAGTGCCTGGGATTGCGCCGACAGGCTGACGGTGTCGGTCGATGCGGTCTTGCCGACACCTGATTTTTCACTGCTGCGACTGGCACGGGGCTGGTTGGCAATTACGCCCAGGCCAGGTGCTTTTTTTGCTGCATCATCGATCTTCATGAAGGTTTCCTCGTTTGTGGAGCACTGTTTTGCGTATCCGTGTCTCTGTAACGGCGCACTTCGAAGAAACTTTAACCCGCTTTTGCATCGCTTGCATCATGCTTTGAGGCCCTGCCGGCAGGCCGCATCACGGCCTGCAATTTCTGCACGGCTGTCATTGCCTTCAATGCGCAACCTCGAGGATGCCGCCGACGCGGGCAATGCCGCTGATGATCTGCCCGCCGGCGGTCTTTGCCTGCACCGTCTGGCCTTCGGTTGCATTGTTCATGGCGCGGCCTTCGGTGGAGACCGAAAAGCCCGGCCCGGCCGAGAGCACGCGAATCGTCTGCCCCATCTGCACGGCGGCCTGGGCCCGCAACGTGTCCTGGCGCAGCGGCGCGCCGAGTTGTAAGGATGACATCGTGGTGCGGCCGATGGCAAGCGACGCATCGGTGATCACGCCGGCCGGCAGCATCGTCAGGTCGCCGCGCACGCGGGCAATGTCGTTGGGGCCGATCAGCTGGCCCTGCACCAGGGGCGCCGCCGCCGCCAGGTAGTCGGCCATCACGTGCACGTTCGCCGTCACGTAGATGGTCCAGGGCGCGGGCGCAGTGCAGCGGATGCCGACCGCCGTCTTGCCCCAGGCGCGACTGCCATGCGCGATGAACGGTTCGGGCTGCATGCAGGCCGGCAGGTTCAGGCGCGCATCGACCTGGCCGACCTCGATCCTTACCTCGCCCGGCAAGCCGCCGGACTGGCGTTGCAGGAATTGCTCGACCGCCGAGCGCAGCTGGGCCACGTCCTGGCGCGCGGCGCCGTCGGCCGGGCCTGCGGTTGCCGCCCGGGCGCAGGGCAGGGCGCACAGCGCCGCGCCGGTGATCAGGATGACAACTGCGTGCAAGGGGTTTTTCATGAAGGTGCCCGGATGGATTCGAGCCTCATCTTAACTGCCGGCGCTACCCCCGAAGCCGCGATCAGGCAGCACTTTGGCTGTCTTTTCGGTCGATTGGACCGCACCTGCGCTCGGTAGTATCCAGTTTATGCGAATCCGTCGCCACACCCCGGGCACTATCAGGAGCGGCAGCGGCGGATCAACCGGCAGCATGAAGGAGAAAGACATGATCGGCAAACTCGACCAGGCAATGCAGTTCAACGAAGCGGCCCTGCGGCTGCGCAGCCAGCGCCAGGAGATCCTGTCGTCCAACATCGCCAATGCGGACACACCCAACTACAAGGCGCGCGACATCGATTTCAGCCGGGCGCTGCAGGGCGCGATGAGCCGTGGCGCCGCGGCGCCGGCCCTGGCGACGACGGCCGGCACCCATCTGCCGGCGCGCGGCGCGAGCGCCACCGGCGGCCTGGATGCAGCACTCATGTACCGCAAGCCACTGCAGCCCAGCATCGACGGCAACACTGTCGAGATGGATACCGAGCGCAACCAGTTTGCCGACAATGCGATCCGCTACGAAGCCAGCCTGACTTTTCTCAGTGGCCAGATCAAGGGCTTGCTGGCGGCGATCCAGGGTTGATCGGAGCAGCCATGCGCATCGTTGCATTGCACGCCGGCTGCTTCCGGTTTAACCATGAAGCATCCTTGAAGCATTCATCACCTGGTCATCAGTGGAGACGTTCCCATGTCGCTATTTAGTATCTTCAATGTCGCCGGCTCGGCAATGACGGCGCAGTCGCAACGCTTGAATGTCGTCTCCAGCAATATCGCCAACGCCGACAGCACGACCAGTTCGACCGGCCAGCCGTACCGCGCAAAGCAGGTGGTGTTTTCGGCAACGCCGATGGGCGGTCCCGAATCGGCCGGCGTGAAGGTGTCGCAGGTCACCGAAGACCAGGCCGCGCCGCGCCTGGTGTACGACCCGAAGCATCCGCTGGCCGACGAGAAGGGCTATGTGGCCATGCCGAACGTGAACGTGATCGAGGAGATGGTCAACATGATGTCGGCCAGCCGCTCCTACCAGACCAACGTCGACACCATGAATGCGGCCAAGAGCCTGCTGCTGAAGACGCTGACCCTGGGCCAGTGACCCGAATCGCATTGCACCTGAACCGCACCTGAACCGCGCCTGAGCGCACCGACCTTCCGCATCGACCGAACCATCAAGGACAACCACATGAGCACCATCACCGACAACGTCGTACCGCCCGCACTGCTGGCTTCCGTCAATGCGGCAAAGACCAAGGCTGCCGACGCCAGTTCCGCCGCCGGCGCGCAGGACCGCTTCCTGACGCTGCTGGTGACGCAGATGAAGAACCAGGACCCGTTGAATCCGATGGATAACGCACAGGTCACCTCGCAGCTGGCGCAGCTCTCGACCGTCAGCGGCATCGACAAGCTCAACACGACGCTCGAAGCCCTGAAGGGCAATTACCAGTCGAGCCAGTCGCTGCAGGCAGCCTCCCTGATCGGCCACGGCGTGCTGCTGCCGGGCTCCAGCACCACGCTGGCCAACGGCAAGGCATTGATGGGCGTGGACGTCACCGAGGCAGCCGACGACGTCAAGGTGACGATTCGCGATGCCGGCGGGCGCGCCATCCACACCATGGACCTGGGTCGCCAGGAAATCGGCACCCTGCCGCTGGAGTGGGACGGCAAGACCGATACCGGTGCCGTCGCCGCGAGCGGCCAGTACAAGTTCGAAGTAACGGCCACGCGCGGTGGCGAAAAAACCGCCGCCGAGGCGCTCTCGTTCGGCCAGGTCGCCAGCGTGTCGACCAACGCGCAGGGCGTCAAGCTCAATGTGCCCAACATCGGCGCCGTCGATCTGGCGTCGGTGCGGCAGTTCCTGTAACAAGAACACAATTTACCCAACATACGTCGCCCATCGGGCCAGGAGAGCAGCATGAGTTTTCAACAAGGTTTGAGCGGTCTGAATGCAGCGTCGAAGACACTGGAAGCAATCGGCAACAACGTCGCCAATTCCGGCACGGTCGGCTTCAAGTCGTCGCAGGCGCAGTTCGCCGACGTCTTCGCCAGTTCGCTCTCGGGCGCCGGCGGCGGCCAGACGCAGGTCGGCATCGGCGTGAAGGTGTCGCAGGTGGCGCAGGCCTTCAGTCAGGGTAACGTGACGTCGTCGAACAATCCGCTCGACCTGGCGATCAACGGCGGCGGCTTTTTCCGCGTGAGCACCAACGGCGCCATCAACTACAGCCGCAACGGCCAGTTTTCGCTCGACAAGAACGGCTTCCTCGTCAACGCCAACCAGGCGCACCTGACCGGCTACACCGCCAACAGCAACGGCGTGCTGTCGACCGGCGCGCCGGCCGACCTGCAGCTGACGGCGGCCGACCTGCCGCCCAAGCAGACCGTCACCGTCGACGCGGTGCTCAATCTGGACTCCAACAAGCCGGCGATCAATCCGATAACCAGCCCGTTTTCGCCGACCGATCCGACCACCTATTCGAGCGCGACATCGGTGGCGGTGTTCGACAGCCTGGGCGTGTCGCATGTGCTGCAGACGTTTTATGTCAAGACCGCGCCGGTGGCGCCTGCGACCGGCAACGGCACCTGGGACATCTATGCGGCAGTCGACGATGTCGTCACTTCGGTGCCGCCGGGCGGCAAGATCGGCACGTTGAACTTCAAGACCGATGGCTCGATCAACGGCCCCGCATCGGTGCCGCCGGCACCGGGCCATCCGACGGCCACCGTCGGCGTCACCAGCGGTGCGGCGACACCGTTCCCGGTCATGATCGACTATACCGGCACGACGCAGTACGGCTCGGTCTTCAGCGTCAACAGCCTGAAGCAGGATGGCTTTGCCTCGGGGCGTCTGTCGGGCTTCAACTTCAGCGTCGACGGCACCATCACCGGCCGCTACACCAACGGCCAGTCGACCCGGCTGGGGCAGGTGGTGCTGGCAAATTTTGCCAACGTCAACGGCCTGCAGCCGCTTGGCAACAATCTCTGGGCGGAATCGTCGGCCTCCG
>JANXSS010000070.1 GCA_025356535.1 Herminiimonas sp. | reverse complement strand
GAAAATTACCTGAGCAGCCAGGGGATCGAATAACGCGCGGCGCGAGGCAGGGGAAGTGCCGCGCGCCACGCACAGATTCATGCGTAAGAGAGGTCTTCTGCCATTTCCTGTGCGCGGTATCGCGACATCGGGCTCGCACCGTCGACAAGTCCGAACTCGTATTGCGGGGCGCGCGTCAGGAAGGAACGGTCGAACGGGTCTTTTGCATCGACCATGGCAACGGCTGCTGCCAGCGTTTCACCGGTCGCCTCGGCGATCTGCTGCGTGCTTTGCTTCTTGCGCTTGGTATGGGCAAGTGCGACGGATAGCCGGTCGACCTTGGCATAGACATTGCGCGCCGGCGAACCTCTGCGGGTGACCTCATCGGTCGCAAACATCAGGCGTCCAGGCAGGTTGACGACCGGTTGTAACGCACCGAGCGCGCCAAAAACTGCGGCACTGACGGCAGCTCCCACAGGAACTGTTGCCGGCTGTAACAGCATCGGCGCCTGGGCACCGACTTCGCCGCCATGGAACGCGCCCTTCAGGCCCTGTTTCACCGCGCGGCAGGGTACGTGCAATGCCGTGTGGGCCGCAATGTAGGCAGTTGCCGCCGTGGCGTGGATGGCGCCGGTCGCGGCCCCTGCAACGACTGCTCCGACGCGTGATGTCGAGGCCGCGGCGATGACGGCGCCGCTTTTCAGGCTGCGCACGGCGCCCGATGCAGGCGCCGTGCTGCTGAGTCCGCCTTCCTGCAATTTTCCAAGGTCGGTCTGGTGTTGCTTGAACTTATCCTTGAAGTGGTCTTGGGTAAAGATGAGCTCGTCATTGGTCTGGTGCTTGTACGCGCTGATGGTGGCGTCGACTTCGATGGCAAGCGCCTTGACAGCCCTGCGCCGATATTTGGGCGGCCGGTCGGCAGATGCAGGGTTGCCGGCGTCCGGCCTGCTTTGCGCACGGGCAGGTGAGCCTGAGTTCTGCGATGCCCGGTCTTCCGGCCGCTCGGGAATGTTCGTATTGATACGCAAGTTTGTCTGACGGACAGGGGTGGTCATTGGTCTTCCTTGTAGATGGGACGGGATGCGGAGAGCCGCGTAGGGCTGCGCTGGGCACGGAAATCCTGGTTTCTGATTCGAAAGCAGATGCACCGTTGCAGGATCGGCCATATATTGACAAATCTGCAACAATTAGTATTGCGATAGGTCAATGTCGTCCCAGCGGCGTCGTATGGGCTTGCGGCGGCGGCCGTGCTGTCTGCCGCCTTCAGTGCAATGTTTTGCCTGCGATCAGTCGCCCAGGCTAAGGAGCTGGTCGAGGCGGTTGCGCAGGCTGTGCTCGAGTTCCGGCCCCTTGGCTTTCAGGACGCTTTCCAGATAGGCCTGGCGCAGCGCGCGGAAATCGGCGATCGTCGTGGCCCGCTCGACTTTCAGCTGCAGGGCGTAGCCGCGCAGGCCGATCGCACTGCGAATGGTTTCATTGTAAAAATTGTAGAGCGCCTGGTACTGGGTTTCGCCATCGCGCAGGATGCCTTTTGCCGCCGCGCTGCGCAGTGCAGCAGCGTCGCCGATCAGGGCGGCCCGCGCCGCTGGTGCGATTTCGGGTTGATCGGCCGCGGTGATGTCGGCCGGCACGGCGGTCTCGCTTTCAGCACCTGCGGAGGCCGGCGGCCCGTTCTCATCCGCACCGGCGGGCGCGACTTCTTCATGGACCTGAATGAAACCACCGTCGAGCAGGTCGACCAGCGCCTTTTCATCCAGGCCAAGGCCCGCCACCTTGGCCATCAGGTCGACCGTGTCGCGGTGGCCGTCGACCAGCAGCAACAGCGTGCGCTGGCGTGCCGCGAGATGGTTCGCGCGCGTTGCGATTTCCTCACGTCCCTTGTCGGTCTTGTCGAAAACGGTGTTGGTCATGGATCGTATCGGGCGCAGCCGCTGCAACGAGCAGCATCGGATAAAATGAACGGTGGCGTATCCGGTTAAGGTACGTCAGATGGATGCCATTCGCAACGTGTAATTTTTTGAGTGTTTGCCGAAAACCGTTTTCAATCCGATTCAACCAGATGAACCCCATGAACACTCTCCAGACCAAGATCGTCGAGTTCGACCGTCCGCAGGCCGGCACCGGCGCCAGCTGCACCGCGCAGGCCTGGGCGCGCATGCCGGCGCAGCCCGATGCCGCCGAACGCGCCGCGCTGAAGCAGCGCATCCGTGCATTGCTCAAGGCGCAACAGGCAGTGCTGGTGGCGCACTACTATGTCGACGCCGACCTGCAGGACCTGGCCGAGGAAACCGGCGGCTGCGTCTCCGATTCGCTGGAAATGGCGCGTTTCGGGCGCGACCATCCGGCGCAGACGCTGGTGGTGGCAGGCGTGAAGTTCATGGGCGAGACCGCCAAGATCCTCAGCCCCGGCAAGCGCATCCTGATGCCGGATCTCGACGCGACCTGTTCGCTCGACCTGGGCTGCCCGGCCGATGAATTTGCCGCTTTCTGCGACGCCCATCCCGAGCGCACCGTGGTGGTCTATGCCAACACCAGCGCCGCGGTCAAGGCGCGCGCCGACTGGATGGTGACGTCGTCGATCGGTCTCGATATCGTCGCCCACCTGCATGCGCAGGGAAAGAAGATCCTGTGGGCGCCGGACCGCCATCTGGGCGGCTACATCCAGAAAAAAACCGGCGCCGACATGCTGCTCTGGCAGGGCTCATGCCTGGTGCATGACGAATTCAAGGCCGTCGAGCTGGCGCTGATGAAGCAGCAGCATCCACTTGCCAAGGTGCTGGTGCATCCGGAGTCGCCAGAGGCTGTCGTGGCGCTGGCCGACGTGGTCGGCTCGACCTCGCAGCTGATCGCCGCAGCCCAGACGCTGGACGCACCGGAATTCATCGTCGCCACCGACAACGGCATCCTGCACAAGATGAAGCTGGCCGCGCCCGGCAAGATCTTCATCGATGCGCCGACCGCCGGCAACAGCGCCACCTGCAAGAGTTGCGCGCACTGTCCGTGGATGGCGATGAACGGCTTGCAGAACCTGGTCGACGTGCTCGAATCGGGACGCAATGAAGTGCTGGTCGATCCGGCGATCGGCAGGAAAGCTTTTGTTGCCATCGACCGCATGCTCGACTTTGCCGCACACCGGCGCGCCAGCGTGCGGCCGTCGGCCGATCTGGCGCAGGAAAGCAAGCTGTTTTCCGGCATCGGTCCGGCATGAGCGGCGCGATCACCAGCGGTGGCCTGGTCAATCCGTTTGCGCCGTTCGATGCGGCATTGCAGGCGGCGTTCGAGGCCGGCATCGCGCTGGCACTGGCAGAGGACGTCGGCAGCGGCGACCGTACCGGCCTGCTGGTGCCGGCAGAGGCGCGGGTGCGGGCGCGCGTGCTGGTGCGCGAGAGCGCGGTGCTGTGCGGCGCGCCCTGGTTCGCAGCGGTCATGCAAAGCCTCGACGCATCCATTGCGATCGACTGGAACTATGCGGAGGGCGATCGCATGCGTGCCGACAGCATCGTGTGCATGATCGACGCCCCCGCGCGCGCCTTGCTGACGGCCGAGCGCTGCGCCCTGAATTTTTTGCAGCTCCTCTCCGGCGTCGCCACTGCCACGCGGCGTTACGTCGATGTGGTGGCCGGTACGGCAGCGGCGATCCTGGACACCCGCAAGACCTTGCCGGGACTGCGCCTGGCGCAGAAATATGCGGTGCGGGTCGGCGGCGGACGCAACCAGCGCCTGGCGCTGTATGACGGCATCCTGATCAAGGAAAACCATATCGCGGCAGCCGGCGGCATCGCGCAGGCAATGGCGGCGGCGCATGCCCTGGATGCCGGCGTGTCGATCCAGATCGAGGTGGAAAACCTGCAGCAGCTCCAGCAGGCGCTCGACGCCGGCGCCGTGTCGATCCTGCTGGACAATTTCAGTTTGCAGGCGATGCGCGATGCCGTGCTGCAGAATCAGCGCCGCGCAGTGCTGGAAGCATCAGGCGGAATCAACATGGAAACCGTCAAGGCGATTGCGCAGACGGGTGTTGATCGCATTTCGATCGGTGGCCTGACGAAGGATGTCAAGGCGACCGACTATTCGCTGCGGATCGTGGGCTAGTTGATACGGGTTGCCGATCGGAGCAGCATCGGTGGCGCAGGCAAGTCAAACGCCACCCGGCTTTGCAATTGATGTCGATGCCGAACTGCGAGCCATTGCCGAAACCGGGGTCAAGCGCATTTCGCCTCATGGGTTGGCGTCCGGATGGACGCTCTTTTCGACAGTGCCTGGCACCTGTTGCGGCGTGGCTGAAGTTTTTTCCAACAACACCTTCACCACGTCCGCATTTCCCTGAGCGGTTGCAACGCTCAGCATGTTGCGCCCGTCCGGCAAGGTGATGTTCGCGTCCGCGCCGGCCTCTATCAGTGCCTCCAGCATGCCTGCATGCCCCTTCAGCACGGCTTCGGTCAATGCGGTGCGACCTTCATTCGTCTTTTCATTGACGCCTGCGCCGGCATTGAGCAGGGTTCGCAAGCTCTCATTCTGGCCGGTACAGACTGCCTGAATCAATGCAGTACGTCCGTCCGGCAGCCTGGCATCGACCGCTGCGTGAGCTTCGATCAGTACCTGCACAACGCCCGCATGGCCCTTCTCGGCTGCCACCATCAACGCAGTGGCGCCATTCGTCATTGCGGCATCGACCGCTGCCCGTGCAGCGAGCAGTGCCTGCACGACATCCACATGGCCGTTCGCCGCCGCCGTCATCAACGCAGTAGCGCCATTAGACATTACGGCATCGACCGCTGCGTGTGCTTCGATTAGTCCTTGCACAACGCTCGCATGGCCATTCTGCGCTGCCAGCATCAGAGCAGTGCGTCCGTCCTGCAGCCTGGCATCGACCGCTGCGTCTGCTCCGATGAGTGCTTGCAAAATGCTCGCATGGCCGTTATGCGCTGCCACGATCAGCGCAGTGGCGCCATTCGGCATTGCGGAATCGACTGCGGCACATGCAGCAAGCAGTGCCTGCACAACATCCACGTGACCGTTATCGGCTGCCACCATCAGCGCAGTGCCGCCAGCAGACCTTGCGGCATCGACCGCTGCGTGTGCTTCGATCAGTGCTTGCACAACGCTCGCATGACCGTATTGGGCAGCCACCACCAGAGCAGTACGTCCGTCTGACAACCTGGCATCGACCGCTGCATGTGCTCCGATCAGTGCTTGCACAATGCTCGCATGGCCCTGCCTCGCCGCCATAATCAGCGCAGTGAGGCCATTAGGCATTGCGGCATTGACCGCTGCGTGTGCTTGGATCAGGGCTTGCACAACGCTTGCATGGCCGGCCTGCGCTGCCAGCATCAGTGCAGTGGTGCCATCACGCCTTGAGGCATTGACCGCTGCGCGTGCAGCAAGCAGTGCCTGTACGACGTCTGCATGACCCCTATCGGCTGCGAACATCAGTGAAGTGCCGCCACTATGCATTGCGGCATCGACAGCTGCACGTGCGTCGATCAGTGTTTGCACAACGTTCGCATGGCCGTTCTGCGCTGCCAGCATCAGTGCAGTGCTTCCGCCTGGCAGCCTGGCATCAACCGCTGCGTGTGCGTCGATCAGTGCTTGCACAACGCTCGCACGGCCGAACTGCGCTGCCAGCGCCAGAGCAGTGCGTCCATTTACCAGACTGGCATCGACCGCTGGGCGCGCAGCGAGCAGTGCCTGCACGACGTCGGCATAACCATTCTCGGCTGCCGCTATCAGCGCAGTGTTACCGCTAAGGAAGCGCTGATCAATGCACGATTTCTGGTTCGTTCCTGATTTTTCGGCGTTGAAAGTCGGCACATTGCGGACTTGGTCCGACCGAGG
>JANXSS010000202.1 GCA_025356535.1 Herminiimonas sp. | reverse complement strand
CTTTGGTGCGCTGCTGGCCTTGCCGGCGCTGCGGGTCACCGGGCCGTACCTGGCGATGGTGACGCTGGCCTTCGGCACCATCATCCAGATCCTGATCAACGAGATGACCTTCCTTACCGAAGGCCCGCTTGGACTGAAGCTGCCTAAGCCATCGTTTTTCGGCTACAAGCTCGGTGAGGTCGCGTTTTTCTACCTCGTTGCCATCGTCATGGTGCTGGCGCTGATCGTCGTGCACCGGATACTGAAGTCGCACCTCGGCCGTGCCTTCCAGGCATTGCGCGACAGCCCGATCGCCTGCGACTGCATGGGCGTGTCGGTGTACCGCTACAAGGTCTATGCGTTCGTCATCAGTGCGGCGCTGGCCGGCCTGGCCGGCAGCCTGTATGCCTATTCGGAAGAGTACATTTCGCCGAATACCTACAACTTCGAGCTGACGATCCTGTTCCTGCTGGCCGTCATCATGGGTGGTCGAAAGACGCGCAGCGGCGCGCTGCTGGGCGCCCTGATCGTGGTGATGCTGCCGAGCTTGCTGGCCGACATCAGCCTGTTTCGCAAGATCGCCACCACCGCAGCCGTCATTGCCGTGGCGGCGACGATCTATCTGCTGGCGACGAAACGCAAGACCGTGCGCGAACTGATCGTACCGGTTGTCGCAACGGTTGGCATGGCGGCGTTTTCCTACCGGCTCGAGAACATCGTCGACTGGCGCCTGACGATCTTCGGCCTGATGACGCTTTTCGTGGTGTATTACCTGCAGGATGGCATCGTCGGATTCCTGCGCAACGCGCTGGGCCGCAGCGGCCAGCACACGCTCGATGCGGCCGACGTGGTGGCCACCGGCGCCAATGCGCAAGCCTGGGTGGCCAGCGAGCAGACCAGCGCGACGGCGACGAACCTGCTGAGCGCCAAGCAGATCCTGATGCAGTTCGGCGGCCTGAAGGCGCTCAACCTGGTCGACCTGAACATCGTCAACGGCACCGTGCATGGCCTGATCGGGCCGAACGGTTCCGGCAAGAGCACGATGATGAACGTGCTGACCGGCATCTACAAGCCGACGGCGGGCGAGGTCAGTTTCAACGGCACCGTGATTTCCGGCCTGACGCCTTCGACCATCGCGCTGGGCGGCGTGGCACGCACGTTCCAGAACGTGCAGCTCTTCGGTGAAATGACGGCGACCGAAAATGTCCTGGTCGGCCTGCACAACACCTTCAAGAGCACGATTCTCGACGTCATGCTGCACACGCCGCGCTACCGGCGCGAAGAGCATACGGCACGCGAGCGCGCAGCCAGCATCCTGAATTTCGTCGGCCTGTCGGCGTTGTCGGAAGAAGAAGCGCGCAATCTGCCGTATGGCAAGCAGCGTCTGCTGGAAATCGGCCGCGCCCTCGGCCTCAATCCGAAACTGCTGCTGCTGGATGAGCCGGCAGCCGGACTGACGGCGCCGGACATCAAGGAACTGATGGCGATCATCCGCAAGATCCGCGACCATCACATCACCATCATCCTGATCGAGCATCACATGGATGTGGTGATGTCGATCTCGGACACGGTGACGGTGCTCGACTTTGGCCAGAAGATTGCAGAAGGCAAGCCGGCTTCCGTACAGGCCGATCCTAAGGTGATCGAAGCCTACCTCGGCGGCACCGTCGGCGACGATGCTTTCCCGGCAGCTGCCGCCGCTACGCCGACCCCAACTTCGACCGGACACTGACATGCTGAAAATCGAAAACCTGCACGCAGCCTATGGCAAGGTCGAAGTGCTGCACGGCATTTCACTGGAAGTGCCGAAGGGTAAAGTCGTCACGCTGATCGGCTCCAACGGCGCCGGCAAGACCACCACCATGCGCGCCATCTCCGGCATGATCAAGCCGAAAGCGGGCAGCGTGCACCTCTCCGGCCAGGACATCACCGGCCTGGAGTCGCACAAGATCGCCCGCGCGGGACTTGCGCATTCGCCGGAAGGACGGCGCGTCTTTGCCACCATGTCGGTCACCGACAACCTGATCCTTGGCGCCTTTCCGCGCTTTACCCGGTCGCGTCCCCGCGGCGACGTCAACCGCGACCTGGAAAAGGCGCTCGAACTGTTTCCGCGCCTCAAGGAACGCCAGCATCAGCTTGCCGGCACGCTGTCGGGCGGCGAGCAGCAGATGCTGGCAATGGCACGCGCCGTCATGTTGAATCCCGACGTGATCCTGCTCGATGAGCCGTCGATGGGCCTGGCGCCAATCCTGGTGGAAGAAGTCTTTCGCATCATTTCGCGCTTGAAGGAGCAGGGCGTGACCATGCTGTTAGTCGAGCAGTTTGCGGCAGCGGCCCTGAACGTGGCCGATTATGGCTATGTGATGGAAAACGGCCGCATTTCCGTGCACGGGCCTGCCGACAAGCTCAAGCACGACCCGGCGGTGCAGGCGGCCTACCTCGGCGGCGGCCAGCAGCACTGAGTTCCCGACAGGCCGTGCGGCCTGCAACCGACGTGACATGGAGAACGGCAAATGGCCATCCAGGCAATCATCTTTGACGCTTATGGCACCCTGTTCGACGTGTATTCGATCGGTGCGCTGGCCGAACGCCTGTATCCCGGCAAGGGCGAGGCGCTCACTGCCCTCTGGCGTGACAAGCAGATCGACTACACGCGCCTGCGCACGCTCTCGTCGATGTACAAGCCGTTCTGGGACGTCACCCAGGATGCGCTGGTTTTCTGCTGCAGGAAGCTCGG
>JANXSS010000182.1 GCA_025356535.1 Herminiimonas sp. | reverse complement strand
CGCCGATGTCGAACAGCACCGTGCGGCCCATGCTGGCGCGCATGCCGGTGTAGGTGGGGCCGGTGATCGTGTAGCTGCCGTCGCACACCGCGCGCACCACGCCGGTCAGCAGCAAGGGCTCGTTGTGGACGGCGATGCTGGCGAGCGGAATCTTGTTGCCGAGTGCCACCGTGACGGTTGCGTCCAAGCCGGCCTGGATCAGTTCGGCTACCGCCTGCGGGTCGCACAGCGGGCCGACCGCGATATCGGTCAGGCCGGCCTCGAGCGCCGCCTGCAGCACATCCATCGTGTCGCAGCTGCCACCCGACATCACGTTGTCGCTATGGTCGAGCAGCAGCACCGGGCCCTTGTTTTGTCCGGCGTGGTTTGCTGCGTCGGCGGCCAGCTGCCGCGCCCGTTGCAGCGACTGCAGCACCGGTTGGCTGCGGTAGACGAAGCGCGCCCGGTCCTGCCAGATCTGCCCGCCGATGCGCTCGGCCACCGCGCTTGCCCGTTGCGCCGCCGCGCCGACGCCTTCGCCGGCGGCGTCGGCCACCACGATCATCGACATGCCGGCATCACTGAAATCGGCCAGCGAAAAACCGGCCATCACCGACACCGCCAGGATGCCCGGCTCGCCTTCGGCGCGGACTGCCGCCTCGACCGCAGCCTGCATTGCCGAGGCCGAGGTGTCGCTTAGCAGGGTATGCGAGAGCAGCGGCAGCTGACGCCAGCGCGTAAGAGGCGCGACGCGCCCGGCCAGCATGTCGACGAGCAGGCGGCCGGCATGCGCGCCGGTCTCGTACATGTCGACATGCGGATAGGTCTTGAAGCCGACGATGATGTCGCAGCTCTCGACCATGGCTTGCGTGACGTTGCCGTGCAGGTCCAGCGCCAGGCACAGCGGCACCTCGGGCGCGATGCGCCGGATCGCCTGCAGCAGCCGTCCCTCGCCATCCTCGGCGCCGTGCGCGACCATCGCGCCGTGCAGGTCCAGCATGATCGCGCAGCAGCCAGCGGCCACCGCCTCGAGGATCGCCGCGCAGATGGTGTCGTAGGCCAGCGCGTCGACGGTGCCGCTCGGGTTGGCCATGGCGGCAACGGGCGTAACGAGTTCCACATCCGGCAACGCGCCGGCGATGTCGATGAAGGCGCCCATCGCGGTTCGCGCGCCTTGCTGGTCGCGCAATGCGGCCGCGCCCCACTGCGGCGCAAAGGCGTCGAGCGGCGTCGGCACCGGAGAAAACGTGTTGGTTTCGTGATTGAAGCGGGCAATGACGATCTTGCGGGACATGAGGCACCATTCCTGATTGGCATGTGGGGAATCAGGAAGGTACCATTTCAGCAAGGGTGCTGCCGGAATGCCGTCGTGCTGGCATGCCGGCGTACCGACGCGCTGACGCGCCGGGCGTCAGCGTGTGTCCGACCTTGCCTCGGGCATCGGTTGCGCACTCGTCTCGGCGCATTGCACGCAGTCGATGCCGGTCCATGCCATTTCCGACTGCGCCAGGACGGCGCCGACGGTGGCCATCGTGCGCATGACCGGATCGTCCGCGTCGCGGCCGCTCACGGCCATGAAGATGAGCATCGCGATGCAGGCAAGAGTGCCTGCACCAAGCTGTATGAAGTCATGAATTTGCACGGCGTGGGCGCGGGCCCAGCGGAGGTAACGCATTTCTGATTTCCTGTGAAGTAGCGATGCAGCCGCCCTTGCAGGCAAGGCGGTGACTGCTTTGGCGCCGGCGGCTTGCAGGTTGCGTGTTCCGGGTCGACAGCTTGAGGGAATTTTCGCGGGCCTGCCTTGATGCGAATTAATGTTGCGAAGCGACAAAATGATCCTATCCCAGCATGTCGCACGGCTTCGGCGTTATGAATACCTTTGTGCCGCGTGCGGCGGATCTGCCACATCCGGGCAAGCGCAGGCGATGCCTTTGCATTGAAAAACACGGCACTGGAATGCCTTCAAGAATCGGCGTACGCTCTCAATCATTCTCGCCAAGCGCTTTTTGCAACAGGCCGACGTACGCAACCAAGGAGTGCCGCATGTCGTACAAGACCATCCTGGTCCATGCCAACCAGACCGGTGACGCATCCGGGCAGGTCCATGTCGCCGTCGCACTGGCGCGGCAATTCGATGCCCACCTGATCGGGGCAGCAGCCACCGGCCTGTCGGAGCAGGTGTATTTTCCCGATAGCGTCGGCGCCAGTGCGCCGGTTCTGATCGAGGCCATGAATACCCTGGTCGAGCAGGCCGAAGCCAGGCTGGTCGCCTTCGCCGGGCAAGCCAGGCAGGGCGGCGTTGCATCGGTCGAGCAGTGCCTGGTACGCGACGAAGCCGGCGCCGGCATCAGCCTGCATGCGCGTTATTGCGACCTGGTGGTGATCGGACAGATCGATCCTGCTGCCTTCACGCCATTCCTGCGACCGGATTTTGCGCAGCATGTCGTCATCGAGAGCGGCCGCCCGGTGCTGATCGTGCCGTATGCCGGTCGCTTCGACCAGGTCGGCCGGCGCATCGTCCTGGCCTGGGACGGCAGCCGCGAGGCGGCGCGCGCGGCCACCGCCGGGCTGGCCCTGATGCAGCAGGCGCAGCTGGTGCAGGTGGTGGTGTTCGGCCGCGCCGGCGCGGCCGGCACGCATGGCGAGGAGCCGGGCGCCGACATGGCGCTGTACCTGGCGCGGCACGGCATCGAGGTCGAAGTGAAATATCAGGATGCGCCGGCCGGCATGGACGTCGGCAACGCCTTGCTGTCGCATGCATCGGACTTCGATGCCGATCTGCTCATCATGGGGGGCTAC
>JANXSS010000126.1 GCA_025356535.1 Herminiimonas sp. | reverse complement strand
GCGCCGTGATGAGGGCGGCGCGCTGGGCGGCGGCGGCGGTCAGGGCGTCGCGCAGCGGCGTGTTGGGCGTGATGAAGGCCGTACCGGGCATGTGCAGGCCCATCACCTCCATCAACATCTGGTTGCTGTTGGCCGTGCCGTAGAAGGTGCAGGTGCCGGCGTCGTGATAGGACTGGGCTTCGGCTTCGAGCAGTTCCTCGCGGCCGATCTTGCCTTGCGTATAAAGCTGGCGGGTCTTCGCTTTTTGCGAATTCGACATGCCGGTCGTCATGGGACCGGCCGGAATGAAGACCGCCGGCAGATGGCCGAAATGCAGCGCCCCGATCAACAGGCCCGGCACGATCTTGTCGCACACGCCCAGGTAGACGGCGGCATCGAACATGTTGTGCGACAGCGCGACCGCTGTAGCCATGGCAATCGTGTCGCGCGAAAACAGCGAAAGCTCCATGCCCGGCCGGCCCTGGGTCACGCCATCGCACATGGCCGGCACGCCGCCGGCGAACTGCGCCACGCCGCCCGCCTCGCGCACCGCGGTCTTGATCAGTTGCGGAAAACGCTCGAACGGCTGATGCGCCGACAGCATGTCGTTGTAGGCGGAGACGATTGCCACCGATGGCTTCTTGTCCTGGCGCAGCGCGAGCTTGTCGTTGGCGGGAAATGCCGCGAAACCGTGCGCCAGGTTGGTGCAGGACAAGGCGCCACGCTGCACGCCCTCGCGGCGGGCATGTTCCAGGCGGCTCAGGTAGGCGCTGCGGTACGGCCGGCTGCGCGTGACGATGCGCTGCGTGACCGTCGCGATGACGGTATGGAGGGGCATGTTTGCATCCTTTGCAATATATGCAGCCGGTCCGGGCAGACCGGTGAAGCGTTGGTGAAATTCTACCGCAGAGCGTCGCCTCCCGAGGGCGCTCCGGCTTGCCGGCGGTTGGTGCGAAAGCGACCTTACCACGCAGGCAAGGTGACATGAAATGAAATGCCGCAGGTGGCTTGGCCGGATGAAAATAGCGTCTTTTCAGGTATAGTCCGATGGCGCGGGCCGCCTGCACTGCGCGGCATCGATCGATGCGTGCCTTACCGACAGGCGCGTGACAGGTGCGCAGACGGTGCCGCTGCAAACGGATCGACGACGACGCGGCAACGATATCGAACCGCCCGCCAGAACACAACTCAAACTACCTGCGACAACGCATGCACCAACCTTCCCTGCAAGACTGCCTAGCCTTCCACGCCCTGCAGTTGCATCACCGGGCCATCGCCGGCCGGCAGATGCGCTCGCTCTTTGCCGACGATCCGGCCCGTTTTTCCCGCCTCTCGCTCGACGCCGCCGGCCTGTTCCTGGATTATTCGAAGAACCGGATTGTCGATGAAACGATCACGCTGCTGTGCGCACTGGCGCGCGAGCGTGGTGTCGGAGCGCAGCGCGAGCGCATGTTCGCCGGCGAGAAGATCAACACCACTGAGGAACGCGCCGTGCTGCACGTGGCGCTGCGCGCGCCGCACGCCGGCGGCGCCGATGGCAGCGAAGTCGGCGCGCAGGTGCAGGCGGTGCTGATGCGCATGCGCGACTTCAGCGACCGGGTTCGCCGTGGTGCCTGGCTTGGCGCGAGCGGCAAGGCGCTGACATCCGTCGTCAACATCGGCATCGGCGGCTCGTTCCTGGGGCCGAAGATGGCCTGCCACGCGCTGCGCAAGCAGCGCCATCCCGGACTCGACTTCCACTTCATTTCCAACGTCGACGCAAGCGAACTCGACGCCCTGCTGCCCCGACTCGATCCGCACACCACGCTTTTCATCGTCGCCTCCAAGACCTTCAGCACCGCCGAGACCATGATGAATGCGCAGTCGGCACGCGCCTGGCTGGTCGGCCATTGCGGCGCGGCGGCGATTGCGCGCCATTTCGTCGCGGTGTCGACCAACCGCGAGGCCGTCACCGCGTTCGGCATCGACGCGGCCAACATGTTCGGCTTCTGGGACTGGGTCGGCGGGCGCTATTCGGTCTGGTCGGCGGTCGGCCTGCCGGTCATGCTGGCCATCGGCGCGGACGGCTTCGGGCAGTTCCTGGCCGGCGCGCATGCGATGGACACGCACTTTCGCACGGCGCCCCTGGAGGCGAACATGCCGGTGCTGCTGGCGCTGCTCGGCATCTGGTACCGCAACCTGTTCGGCTGCAGCACGCTGTCGATTGCGCCCTACTGGCAGGACCTGCAATACCTGCCCGGCTACCTGCAGCAGCTCGACATGGAAAGCAACGGCAAGCATGTGGCGCTCGACGGCAGCACGGTCACGCTGGCGACGGCGCCGGTGATCTGGGGCGACGTCGGCACCAACGGTCAGCATGCGTATTTCCAGCTGCTGCACCAGGGAACGGAACTGGTGCCGGTGGATTTCATTACCGTATTGCAGGAACCGAAACAGCTCGGCGCGCATCATAAGGCGTTGCTGGCGAACTGCTTCGCGCAGTCGGCAGCGCTCATGCGCGGCAGGACCGCCGGGGAAGTGGCCGACGAACTGCGTGCGCAGGGCATGGCGGCCGACCGGATCGCCGCCCTGGCGCCGCATCGCGCGTTCGACGGCAACCGGCCCAGCAACACCATTCTTTTGCCGGAAATGACGCCCCATGCGCTCGGCGCCCTGATCGCGCTTTACGAGCACAAGGTGTTCGTGCAGGGCGTCGTCTGGGGCATCAACAGTTTCGATCAATGGGGCGTCGAACTCGGCAAGGCACTGGCAAAGGATGTCGAGGCGGCGCTGCGTGCCACCGCCGAGCCGGCGGCAGCCGGGCAGGATTGTTCGACTGCCGGCCTGGTCGCCCGCGCCAGGGCCAGTGCAGCACCCGCCGACGCCACCGATCCGCCCTGAAGGAAATCCGACACCATGGCCCTATCCGACTTTGACCTCGTGCTGTTTGGCGGCGGTGGCGACCTCGCCATGCGCAAGCTGCTGCCGGCCCTCTACGCCCGCGACCGCGCCAAGGACCTGCCGGCCTCCGCGCGCCTGATCTGCGTCGGCCGGCATGAATCGAGCACCGCGCAGTTTCTCGACGCCGTCAACGAGACGGCGCGACCGCACATACCGGAGGCCAATTTCGACGCCGCGCTCTGGGCGAGCTTCTGCAACCGGATCACGTATGTGGCCCTCGATGCGGACGACCTGGCAACCTATCCGGCGCTGACTGCCGTCATGCGGCGCGATCCGGGTCTGACACGCGTGTTCTACCTGGCCACGCCACCCGGCCTGTTCGCCCATATCTGCCAGAATCTCGCCGCCGCCGGTCTGGCGAACGACCAGTCGCGCGTGGTGCTGGAAAAGCCGCTCGGACGCGACCTGGCCAGCGCCAAGCAGATCAACAAGGATGTCGGCGAAGTCTTTGCCGAGTCGCAGATCTTTCGCATCGACCATTATCTGGGCAAGGAAGGCGTGCAGAACCTGCTGGCGCTACGCTTTGGCAATGTGCTGTTCGAGCCGCTCTGGCGGCGCGAATGGATCTCCGACGTGCAGATCACGATCGCCGAGGAAATTGGCGTTGGCAACCGCATGGGCTATTACGAAAACTCCGGCGCCCTGCGCGACATGCTGCAGAACCACCTGCTGCAGCTGCTGTGCATCGTCGCCATGGAGCCGCCGCTGACGGTGACGCCCGACGCGGTGCGCGACGAAAAGCTCAAGGTGCTCAAATCCCTGAAGCGCTTCACTCACACCACGCTGGCGCAGAATGTCATCCGCGGCCAGTACCGCGCCGGCCATGTCGGCGGCGCCCCCGTGCCTGCCTACCGCAAGGAGCCCGACGCCAATCCGGCCTCGCGCACCGAAACGTATGTGGCGGTGCGTGCCGAGATCGACACCTGGCGCTGGGCCGGCGTGCCGTTCTATCTGCGCACCGGCAAGCGCATGGCCGACCAGCTGGCCGAGATCGTGGTGCGCTTCAAGCCGATACCGCATTCGATCTTCGCCCAGCCGACCGGCAGCTTCCAGCCGAACTGCCTTGTGATCCGCCTGCAGCCCGACGAAGGCCTGCACCTGAACCTGATGGCAAAGACGCCCGGCGACGGCATGCGCTTGAAACCGGTCGAGCTCGAACTCGATTTCCGCGAAACCTTCAAGACGCCGCGCATGGATGCCTACGAGCGGCTGCTGCTCGATGTGCTGCGCAACCAGCTCACGCTCTTCATGCGCAGCGACGAACTGGAAGCGGCCTGGGAATGGGTCGAGCCGATCCTCGACTTCTGGGAACATGAAGACAACGAACCGATACCCTACACCGCCGGCAGCTGGGGACCGGCGGCAGCGAGCGCACTGATCGGCCGCGATGGCCTGCAGTGGCGCGAGGAAGCCCTGCCGGAAGTCTGAACGCCGGCCGACACGCCTGCAGATTCGCGCAACGCTTTCGACATCTCCAAGGATTTTTACATGAACCAGCTCGACCAGCTAAAGCAGTACACCACCGTCGTCGCCGATACCGGCGACTTCCCGGCGATGCATGCCTATTCGCCGCAGGACGCCACCACCAATCCCTCGTTGATTTTGAAAGCCGTGCAGAAGGACGACTACCGCCATTTGCTGGAAAAGGCCGCACGCGACCATGCCCGGCTCGGTACGGCGCAGGTGGTCGACCGGCTGCTGGTGGCCTTCGGCATGGAGATACTGAAACTGGTGCCGGGGCGTGTCTCCACCGAGACCGACGCCCGCCTGTCCTTCGACACCGCCGGCACGATCGCCAAGGGCCGCGCCCTGATCGCCCTGTATGAAGCCGCCGACGTGCCGCGCGAACGCATCCTCATCAAGATCGCCTCGACCTGGGAAGGCATCCGCGCCGCCGAAGTGCTGCAGCGCGAAGGCATCCGCTGCAACATGACGCTGCTCTTTTCCCTGCCGCAGGCGGTTGCCTGCGCCGACGCCGGCGCCCAGCTGATCTCGCCCTTCGTCGGCCGCATCTACGACTGGTACAAGAAATCCACCGGCATCGAGTACACCGGCGCCGACGACCCCGGCGTGCAGTCGGTGCGCCGCATCTATGACTATTACCGCAAGTTCGACCATGCCACCGAAGTCATGGGCGCGAGCTTTCGCAACACCTCGCAGATCGTCGAGCTGGCCGGTTGCGATCTGCTCACCATCAGCCCGGAACTGCTGGGCAAGCTCGCCGATTCCAATGCGCCGATGACGCGCAAGCTCAGCGCCGACACGGCGCAAGCCGCGTCGCTGGAAAAACTCACGCTTGATGAAAAGGCGTTCCGCCTCGCGCTTAACGACGACGCGATGGCAACCGAAAAACTGGCCGAAGGCATTCGCCTGTTCTGCGCCGATTCGATCAAGCTCGACGGGCTGGTCGATGCGCTGATCGGGGCTTGAACGACCCGGGGGTCCGCGCGGCAGAAAAATAACCTCGGCCGCCTCGATCGCATAAATGTTTCGCGTACCGCCGCCAGGCCACGGCAGGTCGCCGCCCCACAACTGCAAGCGCTTGACCCTGTCGATACCCTGGAATATTATTATGACCATGGTCACGTGACCATGGAGATATACGATGGACAAGAATCATGTTTCGAAATCAGCCTTCAAGGCGAAGGCCCTCGAATTCTTTCGACACGTCGAAGCTTCGGGAGAAAGCGTGGTTGTAACCGATCATGGCAGGCCGGCGCTGGAGGTTCGGCCCTATCGGAGTACGGAGCGCGATCCACTGAGCATCCTGCGCGGGTCGGTCGTGCGCTACGACGATCCGCTTTCCCCTGTAGATGTCGCTTGGGAGGCAGAGCGGTGATCGTTCTCGACACGCACACGCTGGTCTGGTGGGTCAATGGCGATGCAATGCTGAGCAAAAAGGCGAAAGCCGCGATCGACGGGGAACGTGACGGCGGCCAGATCATTGTTTCCGCAATTTCCGCCTGGGAGATTGCCATGCTGGTGGAGCGTGAAAAACTGGTGCTGTCGATGGATGTCGAAAGCTGGCTGGCAACGGTACTTGAAATCGATGGCTTGCGGTTTTGGCCGGTAGACGTTGAAATCTCAACGAAATCGGTGCGCTTGCCCGGCGATTTTCACAAGGACCCTGCTGACCGCATGATCGTCGCTACCGCAAGAAAACTGTCCGTTGCGCTGGTGACCAAGGACGACAAGATTCGTGACTATGCGCATGTAAAAACGATCTGGTAACCGATGGCAAATGCAGGATCGGCCTGCTGCACGTCACTGGTCCGTTCCTGCCGGTCCTGCAACCGAGGCGCCGGAAAATTTTCGGGATGCTTTACATCTGCTCGGTCACGCCGCTTTTCGGCTGCCACTTCATCAGCCGCTTTTCCAGCCAGCCGACCGCCGTGTCGAGCACCAGCGCAAATGCGGTCAGAACCAGGATGCCGGCAAACACCGTGTTGATGTCGAAGGTGCCTTCCGCCTGCAGGATCAGGTAGCCCACGCCGCGCGCCGAGCCCAGGTATTCGCCGACGATGGCGCCGACGAACGCCAGGCCGACAGAGGTATGCAGGCTGGAAAACACCCAGGAGGTGGCCGACGGCAGGTAGACGTTGCGCAGCAGCTGGCGGCTGTTGGCGCCCAGCATGCGCACGTTTGCCAGCACCACCGGGCTGACTTCCTTGACGCCCTGGTAGACATTGAAGAAGACGATGAAGAACACCAATGTCACGGCCAGCGCCACCTTCGACCAGATCCCCAGGCCGAACCACATGGCAAAGATCGGCGCGAGGATCACCCGCGGCATCGAGTTGGCCGCCTTGATGTAGGGGTCGAGAATTGCCGAGGCAAGCGGCGACAAGGCCAGCCAGAGTCCGACACCCAGGCCGAGCGCGGTGCCGATGACGAATGCCAGCAGGGTTTCGGTGAGCGTCACCAGCAGGTGCGAATAGATCTCCGCCGGGAACGTCAGCGTGAACAGGACATGGTCGCCGAAGCCGACTTCGAGGCTGCCGCTGCCGAGCGTGAACCATTGCCAGACGCGCACCAGCACCTTGATCGGCTCGCCGAAAAAGAAGGCCAGCTGGGGATCGCGCGACAGCAGGTGCCAGGCGCCGAACAGCACCACCAGCACCAGCAGCTGCCAGATGCGCAGGTTGCGCACGCTCGGCCGGATTGCCTTCATCAATGCGTTCATCTCAGGCCACCTTCTTCTGCTGCCGGTAGCCCTTCAGGACTTCATCGCGCAGCACCGACCAGATCTGCGCATGCAGGGCCACGAAGCGCGCATCGGTGCGGATCTCGGCAACGTCGCGCGGGCGCGGCAGGTCGATCGTGAATTCGCCGATCGGATGCGTCGCCGGCCCCGCCGAGAGCACCACCACCCGGTCCGACATGCCGATGGCTTCGTCCAGATCATGGGTGATGAAGAGCACGGCTTTCTTTTTCTCGCTCCACAGCGCCAGCACTTCATTTTCCATCAGTTGGCGGGTCTGTATGTCGAGCGCCGAAAACGGCTCGTCCATCAGGATGATGTCCGGGTCGAGGATCAGCGTCTGCGCCAGCGCGACCCGCTTGCGCATGCCGCCGGAGAGTTCATGCGGATAGCGTTCGCCGAAACCCTGCAGGCCGACGCGCGCCAGCCACGCCTCGCCTTCGCGGCGGGCCTCTTGCGGCGCCATGCCGCGAAATTCCAGGCCGGCGATCACGTTGTCGAGTGCGCTACGCCACGGCATCAGCGCTTCGGCCTGGAACATGTAGCCGGCGCGCCGGTTCAGTCCCGTCAGCGGCTCGCCGAAGGCACGCACGCTGCCGGTCGACGGCTGCAGCAGGCCGGCGGCCAGGTTGAGCAGCGTCGACTTGCCGCAGCCGGTGGGACCAACCACCGAGACGAATTCGCCGGACGCGATGTGCAGGGTGGTCTCGCCCACGGCGGTGTAACGCCGGGTCGGATCGTCGCCGGAGACGAAGGTGCAGCCGACATCGATGAACGAGAGTGCCGGAATCACGCCGGCAACGGTGCCGCCATCTGCTGCGGAAGTGGTCGCCATCTACTTGTATTTCGCGTTGGCCTTCTTGACCAGCTCGTTGGTGTAGGTCTTCGACAGGTCGATGGTTTTGGACGCCAGCTCGGGCTCGAAGGCCTGCAGGGCTTTCAATGCGGTCTGCGGACCGTCCGGCGGAAAGCTGCCGTCGGGCGAGATCGCTTCGCGGATCTTCATGAAGGCGTCGATGTAGAGGGCGCGGTCGCCCAGCAGATAGTTTTCCGGCACGACCTTGATGATTTCCGACGGCCCCGCCTTCTGTATCCATTTCAGGGCGCGCACCATTGCGTTGGCCAGCGCCTGCGAGGTATTCGGATATTTTTTCAGGAAGGCTTCCGGCGCATAGAGCGATGCGGCCGGCATCGGCCCGCCGAACAGCGCGGCGGTGTCCTTCAACGTGCGGGTGTCGGCAATGACGCGGATCTCGTTTTTCTGCTCCAGCATGGCGTTGACCGGGTCGAGGTTCGACATGGCGTCGATCTGTCCCGAGCGCAGTGCCGACAGCGCGCCGGCAGCCGCGCCTACGCCGATGAAGGACACGTCGCTCGGCTTCAGCCCACCCTTTGCCAGCACGAAGTTGGCCACCATGTTGGTCGACGAGCCCGGTGCGGTGACGCCGATCTTCTTGCCCTTCAGGTCGGCAATGGTTTTGTAGTTCGGCATGGTCTTGTTGGAAACGCCGAAGACGATCTGCGGCGCCCTGCCCTGCAGCACGAAGGCGGTGATCGTCTGGCCTTTCGCCTGCATGTTGATGGTGTGCTCATAGGCGCCCGAGACCACATCGGCGCTGCCGCCAACCAATGCCTGCAGCGCCTTGGCGCCGCCGGCAAAGTCGCTGATCTCGACCTGCAGGCCTTCATCCTTGAAATAGCCGAGCTGTTCCGCAACTGTGAGCGGCAGGTAATACAGCAGGTTCTTGCCGCCGACGGCAATGGCCACCCGCGGCTTTTCCAGCGTCTGGGCGAACAGATTGCCGTTGAAGGTGAAATAGCCGAGCAGGAACAGCCCGAGCGCGATGGCAAACTGCTTCCAGTTGAATTTCATGCTGTCTCTCTCCATCATGTCCTCTGCGGACTTTTATGATTTGTCCTGCCTGAATCGTCAGATCACGCCATCGGCGCGCAGCTGCGCAATGGCCGCTGGATCATACCCGAGCCCGCCCAGCACCTCCGCATTGTGCTCGCCCAACGTCGGCCCGAGCCAGCGCGTCTGGCCGGGCGTGGCCGAGAGTTTCGGCATGATCGCCGGCAGCTTGATCGGCGTGCCGTCGGCAAAGGCGTGCTGTTCGAACATGTTGCGCGCCAGATAGTGCGGATCGCTCATCATGTCGCGCACCGAATAGATTTTCCCGACCGGCACGTCGGCTGCCTGCAACGCCGCCAGTGCGGTGGCAATGGTCTGGGTCGCGCACCAGGCCGAAATCGCCGCGTCGATCTCGACGGTACGCGGCACCCGGCCGTCGTTGCGCGTCAGCGCCGGGTCGTCGGCCAGGTCGTCGCGCCCGATTGCCCGCATCAGGCGCTTGAAGATGGCGTCGCCATTGCCGGCAATGACGATGTTTTCGCGGTCGCCGGTGGTGTAGGTGTTCGATGGCACGATGCCGGGCAGTGCGCCGCCGGTACGCTCGCGCACCACGCCGGCATGATCGAACTCCGGCACCAGCGACTCCATCAGGTTGAACACCGATTCATACAGCGCGACATCGACCATCTGGCCCTGCCCTGCAATGCAGTCGGCGCCCTCTTTGCCGTTCCAGCGCCCGCCGGTCGCATCCCGGTGGCGCAGCGCCATCATGGCGCCGATCACGCCGTGCAAGGCTGCGACCGAATCGCCGATCGAGATGCCGACGCGCACCGGCGGCCGATCGGCATGGCCGGACACATATCGCAGTCCGCCCATCGATTCGCCGATCGCGCCGAAACCCGGCGAGTCCTTCAGCGGCCCGGTCTGGCCGTAGCCCGACAGACGCACCATCACGGTGGCCGGATTGATCGCGGCAAGCGCGGCGTAGCCGAGCTGCCATTTCTCCAGCACGCCCGGCCGGTAGTTCTCGATGATGACATCGGCGTCGAGCGCCAGACGGCGGGCAATCGCCTGCGCCTGCGCCTGCTTGAGATTCAGGGTGATGCTTTTCTTGTTGCGGGCCTGCACCGACCACCACAGCGAGGTGCCGTCCTTCAGGACGCGCCACTGCCGGATCGGGTCGCCACCGTCGGGCGACTCGATCTTGATCACTTCTGCGCCGAATTCGGCCAGCATGCGCGAGCAGAACGGCC
>JANXSS010000160.1 GCA_025356535.1 Herminiimonas sp. | reverse complement strand
GTCGCCGGAGATGGTGACGTTGCCGTAGTTGTCCCACTTCGTGCCGGTCAGGTTGACCGCACCGCTGATCGTGGTCGACGCTGCCGCGCTGGTGAATAGGCCGCCGGCGCCGGTCAGCAGGCCGCCCGACCAGTTCAACTGATTGTTCACGCCCAGGCCACCCGCGGCGTTCAGGGTGCCGGCCAGGATGTCGAGCCGGTTGACGGCGGAATCCTTTGCCAGCGACGTGGTTCCGCCTTGCACCGACAGGATGCCGGCGCCGCTCAGCGCGCCGCCAAGCGAGAGCTGACTGCCCGAGCTCAGCACGCCATCGACCACCGTCGGCCCGGACACCGACAGCGAGCCGCCGCTGACTTGCAGTTCGGTATTGCTGCGAATCGTCAGCCCGCCGATCCGGTCGACCCCGGTGCCGTGGATGATGCGGTTGCCGATATCGAGCAGGACGTCCTGCGTCGCCGTCGGCAGCGCGTTGCCGGACCAGTTGACCGGATTGCTCCAGCTGTAGTCGCCGGCGCCGTTGTCAAAGAATTGCGTGCCCGGTGCGACGTAGACCAGGCGCGCCGTTTCGCCGGCATACAGCCGGTAGCCGGCTTGCAGACCGGCCGGCAGGCTGGTTGCACTGAAGACGCCGCTGCTGGTGCCGCCCATGGTCAGCAGCGGCAGGCTGTCGCCCGGTGCGGGCAGGTAGTTATTGATGAGCCAAGCATGCAGCGCGCCGTCGAGGGCGACATTGCCGCTCACATGGAGACGGTCGAAATCGGTGCCGCTTGCCAGCTTGATGCCGGTCTGGCCGCTGGCGGTCTGCGTCAGGTTGCCCTGGATGGCAAGAACACCGGTTGTCGTCGCGCTGCCGGGAGCGATCGTGCCGCCGTTGACGAGCGTGTAGGTGCCGATGTCGACAGTGCCGGCGCCGGTCAGTCTTGCGCCGGCATTGTTGGTCAGGTTGGCGCCGTTGTGCTGGAGTGTGGCGCCGGGCGCGATGTCGATGGAACCGCTGTTACCGCTCGGCATACTGACGGCAAGCGTGCCCCCTGCGACATTGACCTGCCCTGAATTGGCGAAGGGTATGCCGATGGACTGCACCGCCTGCGCCGACCCGCCTTTGTTGAAGATACCCTGATTGTCGAACCGGCTGTTGCTGACGGCGCCGCTGACCGCCGAGAATATCTGCGGATAGGCTGAAGTGTCATTGAAGGTGCCACCAGCCATGTTGGTGATTTTCGTCACGCCGGAGCCGTCGTACGGCGCAGCGCTCGCAATGGCGCCCTGCAGGCTCACGTTGCCGTAATTGTCCCAGGTCGTGTTGACGAAGTCGGCCACGCCATCGATGACGGACGAGGAGCCGGGACCGGTCACCAGTCCGCCTGCGCCGTACACAGCGCTGGAATGCAAGCTCAGGGCACCGTTGACGCGCAGCGGCGCACCGGTTGCATTGACGCTGGCGCCGGTGGCCTCGAACGTGTGCGCGACCGTGCCGCCGGCGGCCAGGTTGAGCCGGGCATTGGCTGTCAGCCCCACATTGCTGATGACCAGGGGACTGCTGACGTTGACGGTGCCGTTGCGAACGAAGAGGGTACCTCCGCCGGCAATCGGCGTCATTGCCTGCAGGTTGCGCGTGCCGTCGGTCAATTCGAGCGTACCCGCGGCAGCGAGGCCATAGGTTCCCGTGTCGGTGCCACCGCCGATGAGCGACAGGATGCCGCTGTTGACATTGACCGTCCCGGAATTGTTGAACAGGCCGTTGATCCGATTGATGAGCGCACCATTGCCGGTCTGGATCAAGCCTTCGTTGTTGAAGGTCTGGTTCGGGAAACTTCCGGCGTTGCTGCCGTACGAAACATAATGCGCATCCGAAGCGTTGAGCGTGACGACGCCGCCGGATCTGTTGGTGAAACCGACGGGCGAATCAACCGTGCCGCTCAAGCAGATGGCGCCATTGCTGCCATTGATGCTGACGTTTCCGTAGTTGTCCCACTTCGTGGCGCCGGCTGTTGCGGCAAGTGTAATGACGCCGCCGATCGACGTCGTCGCGCCCGCAGCGGTGACCAGCCCGCCCGCGCCACCGAGGACGCCGCCCGACCAGTTCAGGAATCCATTGACCGTCAACGGCGCACCGATGGCATTGATGGTGCCGCCGGTCCAGTCGACTGCGCGCGCGACGGCGGCGCCGGCAGCCAGGTCAAGCGTGCCGCCGGTTACCGCCAGCGCCGCACTGCCGCCGCTGACGACGAGCCGATTGTCGACGGTGACGGTGCCGCCGCTGACGAGCAGCCTGCCATCGCCGGACACCGGCGTGACTGCCTGCAGGCGGCGCGCGCCAGCGGCCAATTCCAGCGTGGCGGGCGCAGCGACGGTGTAGGTGCCGGTGTCGTTGCCGGCACCGATGACCCGCAGGGTGCCGCTGGAAAGATTCATCACGCCGGCATTGCTGAAGCCCCCACTCACGGTCTGCAGCGCAGCCGATTCCCCGGTCTTGTTGAATGCGCCGAAATTCTGGAACGTCTTGTCGGCGCCGCCGGTGCTCTCGACGATGTTCGTCATGCTGGAGTAGTCGTCGATCCTGCCGCCGGCACGGTTGATGAAGGTGCTCGGCCGGTTCGGCGCGCCGCTGCCGGTGATGCGCAAGCGCCCGCTGTAATCGAATGACACGGTGCCGTTGTTGGTCCAGGTCGATTCGTAGAGTTCGGCCACGCCGCCGACGTCGGTGCTGCCGTTGGTGGTGAGTCCGCCGGCACCGGTGACGACGCCGCCGTTCCAGGTGGTGGCGCCGCTGACCGTCACGCCGCCGACGCTGTTGAGCGTGCCGCCGGCAAGCGCCAACCTGCCCGCCGTCATCGGCGAAAGAATGTTGGCTGTGCCGGTAACCGCCACAGCCTTGCCGGCGGCGGTGATGGTGCCGCCGTTGGCGTTGAGCGTCGTGTCGCCGAGTATGAGCGAACCGATGCCCAGATTGCCCGCGTCGGGATTGAACACCAGGTTGAGCTTGCCGGCGCTCGACTTGATGTCGGCGTTGAGCAGGATGCTGCCGTGTGCGTTGAGGGTCAGGACGGCATCGCCGGCACCGACCGACCGGGTGATCGGCGCATACACGCTGATATTGCCGGCTTGCCCGCCTGCCAGCTGGCCCGTTTGCGCGGTCGTTGAAATCGTGACGTTGCCGCCGCTGTTGAGCGTCGACTCAATCGATGCGGTCGTGATGACGGCGTTGTTGCCGTTCGTGGTGTAGTGCGGGCTGCCGCCGGCATGGAGGTTGGCGCCGCTGCCTTGCACCGCGATGTCGTTGTCGATGAGCGGGCCCGCCACGATCGCCACCCGCAACGGATCAATGAACCATTCGCCGCCCCGCCCGACCTTCGGCGCATCGGCAACCGACAGGCTTTTGCTGCCCGAGGTCTCCACGAAGCCGCCCTTGCCGGCGCTGCCCAGCGCCGAAATGCTGCCGTCGATTGCCGCGCTGTCGTCGGCAAAAATCGTCACGCTGCCGCCACCGGTGCCGTTGGCTGCGATGACCGAGCTGGCCGCCGTGACGACGCCCTGCCCGGCTTTAAGGAAAATGCGGCCGCCCTGCTTCTCGACGCTGCTGGCATTTAACACGCCATTGTTGGACACCAGCGCGCCGGCCATGCCGATGCGCCCGGCCGCACTCAGGATCTGTCCGATGTTGGTGACATTGCCCTGGGCGCCGGTGAGCTCGACCTTCACGCCCGGCGTGGTGGTGTCGATGAACTGCACGCTCTGGCCAGCTGCCAGCAAGACTTCCCCGGCCGGCGAGGTGATCAAGCCGTGGTTTTCCACCTCGGGCCCGACCAGGTAGACATTGCCGCCATCGACCGTGGTGATGCTGCCGAAGTTCTGCACCCTGGCCGTCGTCCCGTTCGCCTCGAAGCTGTACCGCCCTGCCAGAAAATCGGCGTCGCGCACATCAAGCGTACTGGCCACGAAACCGGCCACATCGATTCTTGCGCCCTGCCCGACCATGATGCCGGCCGGGTTGATGAGCCAGATGCGGCCGTTGGCCGTAAGCTTGCCCAGCAGCGCCGAGGGATCGTTGCCCATGACGCGGTTCAAGGTCGCCGAGCTTGCGCCCGGCTGGATGAAATTGACGGCCGCGCTGCTGCCGATGGCGAAGCTGCCCCAGTTGATGATTGCCCTGTCACTCGACTGCGTCACCGTCAGGCGGCCGGCGGCTTGACTGAAGCTGGCCTGCCCGGCGGCGAGCACGCCATTGGTCGGCAGTGCATTGACGGCCGGCAGCGTCCCGCCGGGCGCGGCAAAGGCCGGCGCTGCGATGACGGGCAAGACGGCTGCCATCCTGCGCGCCGCACGCAGGCCGGCTGCGATCATGCCGATCGACCGGTTGAGCAGGCTGCACAAAAGTGCGGCCATGCGCGCCCGTGCACGCCAGCTCAGCAGCATCATGCGCCCGCCGATGCGCAGCCTGATCGACACCGGTGCAGTGCGTCGGGCAGGACGGCCGCCGCCGGCATGCTGCCGTGCTGCGGCACCGCGCGTGGCCGCAACAGCGGCTGCTGAAATGGCGTCGCCGCCCTCGGTAGGTGTGTGCATGATGAGTCCCGTTAAAAGCCAACCACGCCGCCGAGGTGCGCTTTCCACTGGCCCCGCCCCGGCATGACAGACGGCTGCGCCGTCACCACATGGGCCACATCGGCCCGCACGTCGATGTTCTTGCCGGCGCTGAACCGCAACCCCACGCCGGCGCTTGCAACCGTGATCGCCGCCGGCGTCGCGCTGCTGCCCACATGCAGGTTGTAGCCGCGCGCCGCATCCAGAAACGCCAGCAGGCGCAGGTTGCCCGGCACGCCGAGCCTGCCGGCCAGCTCGGGCGTATAGCTTTCGACGTTGACGATCAGGCCGCTGTCGGCCGCCGCCACCCGTTCATTGAATCCCCGCACCGCAGCCGCGCCAACCAGGCCGAACTGTTCGCTCGACACCAGCGGATCGCTGGCGAGCTGGGCACTGGCGGCCAGGCGCAGCTGCCAGTCGCCCGGCAAGGCCCTGAAGTAGACCGCGCCGCCGTGCAGCGTCATGAAGCCGTCGCGGGTGTCGCGGTTGCCCGGTGTCAGATAGGAATACCGGTCGAGGCGCCCGCTCGTGTTCAGGTACCGGTTGCCGGTCGCCAGGTTGCGCATCACGCCAATGTTGAAGTCGACGGCCTCGCCCTCGCTCTGGCGCCGGCCGGAATAGGTCACGCCAAGCGGCATGGTGGTGTACGGCACGCAGCTGGAAATTGCCGGCGTCGGCGCATCGAAGGGCACGTCGACGCCATCGACCGCGCAGCGCGAATTGATGTATTTGTGGTCGAGGCTCCAGACCAGTTTGCTGGTGTAGGTGCCTTCGCGAACGAAAAAATGGTTGTAGCGCAGGCTGGCAACATTGCCCTTGCCAACGATGCCAAGCACGCCGCCCAGGGTCGGCGATGCGCCCGGCGTATTGACGCTGGAGCTGCCAAACAGCAGCTCGAGGCTGTCGCCCAGGGCATACAGCGGCACCCGGTAGCCGAGCGAGTACAGATTCACATGCACGCCGTCCGGACTGTCGGGCGAGGTGGTGTAGGCAACGGTGGCGGCATGGTCGAGGTTGAACAGGTTGGCATGCTGGAGCGAGACGCCGGTGCGCAGTTTGCCGCTGGCCGCGGTGCCGCTGTTGTCCAGGGTTAGCATTGCGTGAATCGGATTGCTGTCGACCACCGTGATTTTCGCGTCGACCTGGTTTTCGGCGGCGCCACTGGCCAGCGTGACGTCGACCTGTTTTGCAGAATTGTCGTTTGCCAGCTGGATTGCCGCCGACATCGAGCGCAGGTTCGGCGAGCGCCCCGGCTGCAGCACCCGCAGGCTCGAACGGATGTTGGCTTCGTCATAAAACCTGTTACCCACCACCGTGACGCGCCCGATCGTGCTTTCGCTGACCGCGATTTTGACCACGCCATCGGTCAGCTCCTGCTC
Organism: Herminiimonas sp.; assembly: GCA_025356535.1. Classification (GTDB taxonomy): domain Bacteria; phylum Pseudomonadota; class Gammaproteobacteria; order Burkholderiales; family Burkholderiaceae_D; genus JANXSS01. The sequence continues at coordinate 4,816 of JANXSS010000160.1, read as the reverse complement.
CGGCAGTCGTACCAGCACCGCCGAATAGCCTGCCTCGCGGTAAGCCAGTTCGAGCGCTTCGAGCGCCTGCTCGATATCGCCATAGGCGCGCTGCGCGCCAACGGCCCGTGCAACGGCCCGATCGACTGCGGCCGGCGACAGAATGGTGTTGCCCTCGACCTCGACGCGGGTGATCGCAAACCGGTCATCGGCGGCGATGGCCGTCTGACAAAGCATGGCGAGCAGCGGTAGCGCTGCCTTGAGGGCGGGCATTTTCATCGGTACTCTGGGAAAGAACGGGTCAGGCCGGACCGGCTTTCAAGTCGCCTTGTTCAAATAGGCAATCTTGTTTTAAGGAACGTTATTAAAGCACCAATACTCTTCGTCAATGGTCCTTTTTTTTCGTTCTGGAAACAATGCCATGAACTGGGTAAGGCGCCCGCTTTTAGCGGGTTCGTGCCGGGGTGGTTTGCCGGCGCGCGTCACGAGGCCGGGCGTTCCGGCCAGAAGTCGAATCGCCCGGCAGTGAAATCCGCCTGCAGCAGTGCCGCACCGCGATAGCGGTACTGCGCCGCCGCGGCGGCAATGAGACCCGTGGCCACCAGGTAACGGTCGACGGCGTCGGGTGCAAACCAGTCATAGGCACCGGTTTCAAACAGCACACCGTAGCGTTCGTGCCGCTCGCGCTGTTCGACCTGCAACACGATGGCACGCGCGCCCTCTTCGGCCATGCTGCCGAAGGCTGCGGCAACCGTCACCACTGCGCCGGGCACCAGGTAACCCCGGTAGCGGTAGCCGGGAGCGGTTGCGCGCGGGCGGGCCTGTTGCTGCGCCTGCCGGCCTGCGACGGCGGCGTCGACCTCGCGTTCGCGCTGGCGTAACGCGCGCTGGAGATGATGCAGGTCAGGCAAGCCATGCAGGGCGTCGTCGTAGCGCAGGTCGCGCTGCGGGTCGCGACTGACTTCGCTGATCCATTCGGGCGTGACCCCCCAGCGTTGGGCCAGCATGGTGAATTTCCAGCCTTTTGCTCTTGCCAGCGAACGGAACTGCTCGCGCGTGAGGCGCACTGGGGTGACGATTGCATCCATGGCGATAAAAGATAAGCTGGAGTTTATGTTTTTCAGAATTAAATTGTACCGGATCATTTCAAAAACCGCTTTCGATTCAGTTGCTTGCAAGGCTTTTTCCAGTGCGCCCCGGCGCCGGCTGGCGGGATGTCGCCGGCTGCTTGGATGGCAAACCAACCTGCCACGCCGCTTGTCTCTGCCCGAGCACCGGCGTTTCATCAGAATGTTGCAAAGCGTTATTCCAGCGACGCCGTCGCCATGACGAGCCTGCCGGATGCAATGCCGTCGATCCAGGGCTTCAAGTCGTTCAAGGGCATCGTCGTGGCGTGGCGGTTTTCACCGAGCACCTGGGCAAAGGCGCAGCGCGCGTCGATCAGGTACAGGATCGTCTGCGCCCGGTTGGCAAGGGCCACGCCCTTGAAACGCTGCCGGAAGATCGCTGCCTGGCGGCGCAATGCAGCGGCGGCTTCCTGTGCGGCCTGGCGCGAGCGCTCGGCGGCGGCAGCGGCGGCAAAGTCGCTCGGGCCCTTGCACAGCGCGGCGAGGTAAGCGAACAGGGCGCTTCCGGTGAGACCGCGGATGCGGGAGTACACCGCCGTGGTGATGTCGGAAAGGCGTTTTTTTGCGGTTTTTGCCAGGCCCATCAGGCAGAAGATGCCTGCCCGCGACAGGCCGTTGCCGGTCAGCCAGGCCAGATCGTTTGGCAGGCCGTTTTGCGTGCGCCGGGGCAGCTGATGCTTTGAGTTAGTTGGTTCTGTTAACGTTTGGCCGTATGGCATTTTGACCGTCGGCGGGGTGTGGACAAGTGGCGTCTCGACCGGGGTTTTCGGTCTGGCGTTGCGCGCGCTTGCGGCAGGCGCGCATGGCGGGGTCGGCGCCGCGGGCGGGACGGCGGGCGGGTTGGGCGGTGCATCGTCGGCGTTGGAGCAGCAGGCGCCGGCTTGCGCCGCGGCGCTTGCTGTTGACGCGGCGTCGGGGACGCTGTCGGGCGGCTCGAGGAGGGTGTCGCATGCCTGCAGGGGCGGCTCGACCTCGACGAATCCCAACAGGCCTGCAGCCTTGACGGTCAGGCGAATGCGGGCGATCGCAAAACGGCCATTACGGCTTTTGCGCTCCTGCTCCTGCACTTCGATCAGGCCGGCGGCTTTGAGCGCCTTGAGGTGACGGTAGACGGTTTCGACCGATGCACCGGTGCGGGCAGCCAGGGATTCCTTTTTCGCAAAAACGGCGTCGAAGGGGCGGCTTTGCGACACATGCCGGCATAGCGCTGCGATGGTGGGGCGTAGCTTTCTTGCAATGTTTGCCACATGCATTGCGCAGTCTATTGCCTGTAAGACACGTCTTGGCAGGTTTTTGGGTCTGGTCGGGACAAGCGGGGGCTGCTCTGCTTCATGATCGGCCATGAAACGCTCCATTGCGTGCAATTGCGTGGATGTACCTCTTGCACGGCAATGAAACCGACACTACAATCGAACCTGGTTTGTCCTGTGGTGGCCTTTTGTTCGATTGTAGTTTTTTTCGGTTCCATTGCAGCGACTTGCATAAAAGCCCGGTTCCCGCCGGGCTTTTTGCTTTTCGAGGCTGCTGATGTTTAGGTTGGCTAGCCGGTCATCGGTTGATCTCCTGAATTGCGCGCGGTGTTAGGGCGTCGTCGTCTATCGGCTCGAATGCAGCATCGGGCCTGGTCCTCTGGCTGCCAGGCCTTTGTGGCGGATTGCCGTTCTGCTCATTGCTGTCGGTCGTCCGGTCAGGTGATGCGTCGTGTTCGTCATGCACTTCCCCGTACCGGGTAGGCCTTCGACGCCGGGATGCTGGCCAGGCGCCCTATCCCCGCCTTGCAAGTCATTGATTTCAAGCATCTTGCAATTTGCATGACTATTTTTTCTCTGCCTTGATCTCGGCACAAAACGCTTCCATCACTTCGATCAGCCGCTCGTGCATTGCTGCGGCATGCCGCGGATTCTTGAAATCGAGCCGCAAGGTGACATCTGTCCTGCGATAACTGCAGACCGGTATCTTTCCGGCCCTGAAAACCATTGAATCGACACGCGGGCGCACGCGCTCCGGCTTGTCGTCGAACTGCAATGCAAAGGCGACGACCTGGGTCTGGTCGAGGCCTTCCTTGGCGGCGCGCCGTACCGCTTCGATCACGCGCTCGCCCCTGCCCTGCCTGACCAGCGACGCCAGCTTGCTTGCAGCACTCGCGCCGAGCGCGGCAGGATGCTGTGCCAGGATCTTGTGTGCGCCGGCCGGCAATTCTTCGAACGACAGCAGCCGCGACAACAGCGACGGCGATACGCCGGCGATTTCGGCGATCTGCCCTTGCGACTGGGAGGGGCGCAGGGTGCGGATCAGCTTGAAGCCCAGGTATTTTTCGTAGTCGGGCAATGCCGGCTGCAGCAGGTTCGCGTAAAACGCATTGATGTCGGCTTGCGCCGCATCGCTCTGGCGCACGACCGCCGGTATGGTCAAGCGGCCAAGTTCGCGAAAGACGCTCACCCGATTGTGGCCGGAGATGATTTCGTAACCGCCTTCGTCGCGCGCGCGCACCGTGATCGGCGTGACCAGCGCGTTGTTGCGCAGGTTTTCGCGCAACTCGGTAAATTGCTCGGGCGTCAGGATGCGCTTGCGGTTCGGCACTTCATGCAGCGCCTCTAGCGGCAACTCCAGGTTGGCACTGTCGCGCTCCGCCTCGCGCAGGCGCGCTTCGAGTTCTTCGGCCCGCTGCTCGGCCGCATGCATGCGCGCCGATGCATCGTAGAGCATGACGGGCGCGGTCTTCGGCGCGCGCTCCTGTGACGCCTCCACGGTGCGGGCCTGGATGCCTGCAGTCTTGCCGGCGAGTTCCTCGATCTTGCTCATGTCGTCGTCCGAAGCCGTTTTTGGATGCTGCTGCTCATGCTGCCGCGATCGCGTAGGCCAGCGTCGACCGTGCAGCGCTGGTCTGCTTGGCTTTCGCATCCCAGGCCAGCGCCAGCTGATCCATCAGGTAATCGGCCAGCCGGTCCAGCGGCTCCTTGTAGCGGCGATACGCCTCCGTGCTGCCGTCCGGGCGGCTGAGGTCGTAGATCGTCTTGATCTGCGCAGACGCCATCCGCGCCGCCGTGCTGTCGGGAATCTCGGCGCTGTTGATATGCGAGCCGTACGCTTCGGTCATCCAGGTCTTGACCAGGCGCGCCACATCGTTGGCCTGCACCTTGGTATAGACGATGGTGACGAAATCGTAGGTCTTGTCCTTGGCGCCGGGCAGGGTGTCCATCAACTCGAAAAAGATTTGCCAGAACTGCACGCTGGAGGCGAAGTCGAGCGCATCCGGCGGGCAGCACATGATCAGCCCGTCGGATGCGATCATGGCGTTGACCGTCAGGTGCGACAGGCTCGGCGACGTATCGATGACGATCAGGTCGAATTCCTCCCGCAGCGGCTCGATGCCCTTTTTTAGCACCTCCCAGAAGCGAAAGCCGCGCTCTTTCATGGCCTGCGCCGGCAGGGCGAATTCTGCGGCGAGCAGGCTGCTCGATGCCGGAATCACCGACAGGTTGTGCCAATAGGTTGCCTGCACGGCATACCGCAGGTCTGGCTGGTCGCCATAGACGTAGGGCATCAGGGTGTGCTCGAGTTCGACATGACGTTCCGGGCTGATGCCGCAGAGTTGCGTGGCCGTGCCCTGACCGTCGCAATCGATGACCAGCACCTTGAAGCCGCGCAGGGTCATTGCTTGCGCCATTGCAACAGCAGTTGACGTTTTAGCAACACCGCCCTTGTAATTG
>JANXSS010000119.1:0-2500 GCA_025356535.1 Herminiimonas sp. | reverse complement strand
CGCACCACTGCCGTCGCCACGCCGTCCGCCACCAGCGCCGCGTGCGCCACCCTTGGCAGCAGCGCCATCCTTGACAGCGACCTCGACCTTGCCGCCGTCGCGCAACTTGTCTGCGCCGTCGGTGACGATGACTTCGCCAGCCTGCAGGCCGGTAAGGATCTCGGTGTCTTCGCCCTGCACCTTGCCAACCGTAATCAGGCGCAACGACACGGTGTTGTCCGGCTTGACGACGTAGGCGAAGGTGCCCTGCGTGCCGCGCTGCACGCCGGCGGTCGGCACGATCACGACGCCGCGCCGCACGTCGATGAGCATGCGCGTGTTGACGAACTGATTCGGGAACAATGCGTAATCGGTATTGGGAAACTGCGCCTTGAGCTTGACGGTGCCGGTGGTGGTGTCGATCTGGTTGTCGACGGTCAGCAACGTGCCGGAAGCCAGCTTGTTTTTCTGCGCCCGGTCGTAGGCGTCTACCGGTGGCTTGTCGCCGGCCTGCAGCTTTTTCATGACCGCAGGGATGTTGTCTTCCGGGATCGTGAACAGCACCGTGATCGGCTGCAGCTGGGTGATCACCACCAGGCCATTGGCGTCGCCGGCCCGCACGATGTTGCCGGTATCGACCTGTCGCAAGCCGATGCGCCCGCCGATGGGCGCCGTGATGCGCGCATAACTCAACTGCAGCTTCGCATTGTCGACCACGCCCTGGTCGGCCTTGATCGAACCCTGGTACTGGCGCACCAGCGCCTGTTGCGTGTCGAGCTGCTGCTTGGCGATGGAATCCTGCTGGAACAGCAGCTTGTAGCGCTCCAGGTCGACCTGCGCATTCGTCAGCAATGCCTGGTCGCGGGCCATCTGGCCCTCTGCCTGCGTCAGCTGCACCTGGAACGCCCGTGGATCGATTTCAGCCAGCAGTTGGCCTGCCCTGACCACCTGGCCTTCCTGAAACAACACCTTCATCAGCTGGCCATCGACGCGGCTGCGCACCGTGACGGTGTTCAACGGCATGGCAGAGCCGAGTCCGTTGAGGTAGACGCTGATGTCGCCGGTGCGCGCCGTGGCGGCGACCACCGGTGCGTTGGGCCGGTTGCCGCCACCGCCCGGAGCGCCGGCGCCGCGCTTGCCGCCGGGCCCGCCCTTGGCCGCCTGTCCCGCTGCCGGCGCCGCAGCGCCATCGGCGGCCGGTTTTTCCCGGATGAAGAAATAGTATGCCGCCGCCGCCGCGATCAGCAGCAGCAACCAGGGCCACCAGCGCCGGCGCGGCGGTTTCACGGGCGCCGGCGCGAGCAGGGCTGGTCGCGCCGGCTCGATGACTTCGGGTGGTGGGGAAGGATTCATTGGATAACCTGGCTGAAAACTGAAAGTCGGGTGCAGCCCATAAAACCGGCAGCATTTTGCAGAACCCCGGCGCATGCCGAAAGTGTAATGACTGGGGGAATTATATGGAAAGTACACCGGCAACGTGTGACGTAATGTTGCGGTCGATTTCGGCATCCGCCGGGCTTGCCCGGGGCGGATGTTTGCGTTGCAACGTGCGGTGCGGGGGGTACAGGCAGTGGGCGCGGCACCTGCCGGGCGTCTGTGTTCAGCCTGATCCGGCGCATGCCGGCATCCGTGCCCGGCAAGGTCTTGCGTAAGCGTAGCGCCGGCGCACCTGGCTCAATTGCTCGGTGCGCCGGATTTCGTCACGAAACCCCGCAAGAAAGGCGTTGCAGCCCGATCAGCGGGCTACAAGTCGATACAAAACCGGCTCAGGCGGACCGTCCCGGAATTTTTGGAACGCGGCGCATCGGGCCGGTGGCCACGCGCAGGCGCGCACGCTGGTCTCCCATCAGGCTGCGCAGGTCGGCTATGCTGAGGTTGCTTGCTTCGGCCATGCGCAGCAGCAGCCACGCGCCGACGCCGAGCGAGCGCTGTCGGATGCAGACCAGCACCGGACGGGCGACGTCGAGCGCCCGCGAAAGCGCCGCATCGTTTTTCAGCTCGAGCCTTGCAAGCAGGACATCGAGCAAATGATTGGGGTCATACTGTAAGACAGGTGGCGTCATTTGCAGTGGCATCGTTGCTTTCTTTGCGTGTAGGTTGAATCACTGTACGGGCGCATTGCATCAGGTGCAGCGTGGAATGTCTGTACGGCAATGCGCTTTCGAAAAACATCGCTGCACTCTGCTCCGGCGCAGTCGCCGGGTTGTGCCATTTGCCGAACACCGAACCGCAAATTCGGCGAAAATGACGACCGGTGTCAGTCCCTTGCCGGCAATGCGGGTCCTGCACGCCGGCAGATTGCAAGATGTTTTTTCGATACTATGATAGACAACAGCCAGCGCCGAATCGTTCACAGGACGCGTGCCACAGCGTCGATTTTTCCATTTGATGCAGACGAAATAAGGAAGTAGTTTATGAAATGGTGGTTCGTAGGTCTGTATCTCGCTTCGGTGCTGTTCGTTCATTTCCGGGGACGCGCGCGGCTGCCGTTTTTCCGGCAGCTGTTCGATCATTCGACCTT
>JANXSS010000105.1 GCA_025356535.1 Herminiimonas sp. | reverse complement strand
GTCGCCGGCGATGCGGTCGATTTCCGCCAGGCTGGCGCCGGCCACCTTGACGCCGACCGGACTCTTGCCGGTGGCGAGCATGTCGATCCGGTTGCGGATCGGCGGCACCCAGACGTTCGACAGGCCCGGCACACGGACGATGCGGTCGAGTTCGGCAATCAGTTTTTCCGGCGTCATGCCGGCGCGCCATTGGTCGCGCGGCTTGAACTGGATCGTGGTTTCGAACATCTCGAGTGGTGCCGGGTCGGTTGCCGATTCGGCCCGGCCGGCCTTGCCGAAGACGCTCTGCACCTCCGGCACGGTCTTGATCAGGCGGTCGGTCTGCTGCAGCAGCTGCGCCACCTTGCCGGCGCCGATGCCGGGCAGGGCCGAGGGCATGTAGAGGATGTCGCCTTCGTCGAGCGACGGCATGAATTCGCCGCCCAGCTGCGCCAGCGGCCACAGCGTGGCCAGTGCCAGCAGGGCGCCGGCGGCCAGCGTCGTCTTCGGATGGCGCAGCGCCGCCTGCAGGCAGGGCCGGTAGCCGGCGATGAGCAGCCGGTTCAGGAAATTGGCATCCTCGCGCGGAATGCGGCCGCGAATCAGGTAGCCCATCAGCACCGGTATCAACGTCACGGCCAGGCCGGCGGCAGCGGCCATCGCATAGGTCTTGGTAAAGGCCAGCGGCGCAAACAGCCGGCCTTCCTGTGCTTGGAGCGTCAGCACCGGCAGAAACGAGACGACGATGATGAGCAGCGAAAAGAACAGCGCCGGCCCGACCTCGGCCGCCGCGTCTGCAATCACCTGCCAGCGTGCCTCGCCGGCCAGTTGCTGCTGCGGATGTGTCTCTTGCCAGGCTTCCAGGTGCTTGTGCGCATTCTCGATCATGACGACCGCGGCATCGACCATCGCACCGATGGCAATGGCAATGCCGCCCAGCGACATGATGTTGGCGTTCACGCCCTGGTAATACATGACGATGCCGGCCGCCAGGATGCCCAGCGGCAGCGAGACGATCGCCACCAGCGCCGAGCGCAGGTGAAACAAAAAGAGCGCGCAGACCAGCGCCACCACGACGAATTCTTCCAGCAGTTTCTGCTGCAGGTTCGTCACCGCCGCCTCGATCAGGTGCGAGCGGTCGTAGGTCGGCACGATTTCCACGCCCGCCGGCAGGCTGCCCTTGAGCGCGGCCAGCCGCGCCTTGACGCCGTCGATGGTGCGCAAGGCGTTTTTGCCGGACCGCATGATGACCACCGCGCCGGCGACTTCGCCTTCGCCATCGAGTTCGGCGATCCCGCGCCGCATCTCGGGGCCGACCTCGATGCGGGCGACGTCGCCCAGGCGCACCGAGGCGCCGGCGTCGGTGCCAATCAGGGGGATCTTGCGGAAGTCCTCGATCGACGCGAAATAGCCCGAGGCGCGCACCATGTATTCGGCTTCGCCCAGCTCCAGCACCGAGCCGCCGGTCTCCTGATTCGCTTTTTTGACTGCCTCGATCACCTTGTTGTGGGTGATGCCGTAGGCGCGCAGCCGGGCCGGGTCGAGCACGATCTGGTACTGGCGCACCATGCCGCCGATGCTGGCGACTTCGGACACGTCGGGCAGGGTCTTGAGCTCGTATTTCAGGAACCAGTCCTGCAGCGTGCGCAGTTGCGACAGGTCCATGCGGCCGCTGCGGTCGACCAGGGCATATTCATAGATCCAGCCGACGCCGGTGGCGTCCGGCCCCAGCGCCGCCTTCGCCTGCGGCGGCAGTTTCGCCTGCGCCTGGTTCAGGTATTCCAGCACCCGCGAGCGCGCCCAGTACGGGTCGGTGCCGTCGTCGAACAGCACATAGACAAAGGAGTCGCCGAAAAACGAATAGCCGCGCACCGTCCTGGCGCCCGGCACCGACAGCATCGTGGTCGTCAGCGGATAGGTGACCTGGTTCTCGACGATCTGCGGCGCCTGGCCGGGATAGCTGGTACGGATGATCACCTGCACGTCCGACAGGTCCGGCAGCGCGTCGACCGGCGTTCTCGCCATGGCCCAGAGGCCCCAGGCTGTGAGCAGCACGCTTGCCAGCAGCACCAGCAGGCGGTTGCCGATCGACCAGCGAATCAGGCGGGCGATCATTTGGCCGGCACCGGGGGAACGTCGTGCCGGTCGTGGCGACGCCCGGGGGCGATTGCAGAAGGCTGCGGCGCAAGCCCGGTGATCTGGAAACTGCCGCCCGCTACTGCCTTGAAACCGAAGCCGACCGTGTCGCCCACGGCAATGCCTGGCGGCAGGCCGGCCGGTGGCGGCTTGAAGGCCATCGTCATTGACCCCCACTGCAGGCTGGCAATCGGGCCGTGCGAAATCGTCACGCCATCGGGCGCGATCTTTTCAATGCGGCCGACGCCGTGATGCGTTTCCGCCGCAGGGGTTTCGGGCGCCGCGCGTGTCGCAGGGTCCGGCGTTGCAGCCGGCATCGCGGCCGGTGTTGCAGCCGGCGTTGCGCTGCCTGCGGCGCTCGCGCCGGTGCGTGCGCCGAATCCCTTCAGGCTGGCCTCCGAGTCGACCAGGAACTGGCCCGATACGACCACCTTCTGGCCGGCGCTCACGCCCTTGCGGATTTCGGTCAGGCCGTTTGCCTCGGCGCCGGTTTCGACCTCCACCGGCATGAAACCGTTGTCGCCTTGCGCCAGCATCACGACGCTGCGGGTGCCGGTACGGATGACGGCTTCCGAAGGCACCGTCACCACCTGCGCGCCGGGTGCCGGCGCCAGGCGCACATTGGCGAACATGCCGGGCACGAGCCGTGCGGCGGGATTGGCGATTTCGATGCGGGCGCGGATGCTGCGGGTCACCGCATTGACCTCGGGCAGGATGGCACCGACTCGACCCGTGAAGACGGTGCCGGGCAGCGCTGCCGTGCGGGCCTCGACCGGGTTGCCCGGTCGCAGCCGCGTGGCGGCGTCTTCCGGCACCTCGGCATTGAGCCAGACGGTTGCAAGCCCGTTGATGCGAAACAGCGGCGCGCCGGCCATGACGGTCATGCCTTCCCGCGCCGACAGTTCGGTCACGACGCCGGCAATCGGCGCCGTCAGCGTCATCCGGGTCTGCACCTGGTCGCGGGCGACCACCTGCGCCACCAGATCGTCGGGCATGCCGGCGATGCGCAGGCGAACCCGCGCCGCTTCCAGCAGGCCGGCGGGCGCGGCCGCGCCCATGCGCCGCACCGACAGGTATTCCTCCTGCGCCGCCTGCCACTCCGGCACATACAGGGCCGCAAGCGGCTGCCCGCGCCGCACCGCGTCGAGCGGCGCGCGCACGAACAGGCGCTCGACGAAGCCGTTGCTGCGTGCCTGCACGAGAGCGACGTCGCGCTCGTTGTAGGCGACGGTGCCGATCGTATCGATCGCGGTGGCCAGGCCGCTCATGCCGGCCAGCGCCGTACGCATGCCCAGGTTCTGCTGCGCCTGCGCACTGATGCGCACGCCGCCGTCGCTGCCGGCTTCCGCATAGACCGGCACGAGCTGCATGTCCATGAAGGGCGATTTCCCGGGCTTGTCGAATTTCTGGCCCGGCACCATCGGATCGTGCCAGTAGAGGATCTTGCGCGCCGCGCCGGCTGCGGCCGGGTCTGGCGTTGCCATC
>JANXSS010000118.1 GCA_025356535.1 Herminiimonas sp. | reverse complement strand
CCGGTCGACACGACCTGCACGTCTTCCAGCGCCTCGCCCTCGCCGAGTCGCATGATCGTACCCTTGCCAAACTGCTTTTCGATTTGCGCCAGTGCCGCCTGCAAGGCTTTGGCCTTTTCACTGTTGGCGACGGAAATGCTGGCACCTTTGACGACTGCGTCCATGGAAAACTCCTTGAAGATCAACGGGTTGGGTAACTGTTTGCATTGCCTGCCAAGACTGGCTTGCTGGATGCCTGAACAGTAGTTTAAGGTCGAGTGCCTGGAAGTAAAGTCGTTTTATGGTCAGTTTGCATTACCATATCGCATGGTTGCAAACCCTTCTTCCGACCGCGCATCGGACCATTGGCGCGAAACCCACCTGGGGCGCCGCCTCGGCCATGCCATGCGCCGTTTCGACGACCGCGTGCTGGCGCTGATGGCGCACGATATAGACGTGCCGCTGGCCTTGTCGAACCTCGCGGCCCGACAACAGGTCAGCGCGGCGCACATCCACATCACACGGCATCTGGCGCTCCACGGCTCACGCCTGACGGATCTGGCCGAGCGCGCCGGCATGACCAAGCAGGCCATGGGCACACTGGTCAACCAATGCGAGGCATGGGGCTTGGTCACACGCGAACCCGACCCGCTCGACGCCCGCGCCCGCCGCGTCTGCTTCACCTCCGATGGTTTGGCCTGGCTGGCCGCTTTCAAGAGTGCTGTGGCGCAAGCAGAGGCTGAATTCCGCGCCAGCGTAGGCGATGAAATCGCTGCCGTGGTGATGATCGGCCTGGAAGCTTATGCGGCCTGAACGCCATCTGCAGGGCTCCCGGTTCAGTGTCAGGTTCGACACCGGGTGAAGCGGCCTATCGAGGCGTTGCGCCCGACGCAGCCACCGCAGGCGGGGACGCCGGGTTGTCTTCCCTGCGGATCTGCAGCAGGTCGGGGCGCAATTGATCGGCAAGGCGTTGCGGCTCGGTTTCGGTGAAACGCGCGGGCACGAGGCCGAATACCGCCAATGCACCGCGCGTCCAGGCGAAGTAACCGACATTGGCCACGAGAAGCACCAGCACCAGGGCGCGCAGCATGTCAGGCCCCCGACGCCATGCTGCGCGGACGCACGCTGACTTCCGAACTGGTGATGGTCTGGAGGCCGTGGACGGTCTGTACCTGCAGTTCGCCGGCTGGACCGACGCCGTCGCAACGGCCCACCGTGCCGTCGCTCAATTGCACCTCGCGGCCGCGCAGGGCATCGCGTGCCGCAAAGCCTGCCGCGAACGGCTTGAAACCCTGCTCACCGAAACGCAGGATGGCACGCACCAGCGGCTCAACCAGCGTGTGCAGCAACTCGGGCGCGGAGGCCTCCGGTGCCCATTGTTGTACCCAGGCCGGCGCCGTGGACAAACCCTCTGAGGCGCGCTCACCGATGTTCAACCCGATGCCGATGACGAGGTAGCGCAGGGCACCCGCCACGCTCGGCAACGCCGTCTCGATCAGGATGCCACCCAGCTTGCAATCATCGACCCACAGGTCGTTCGGCCATTTGAGCGACACCGGCACGCGATGCGCCGGATCGAGGCTTTCCGCCACGCTCAGGCCGACCGCCAGCGAGAGGCCGGACCAATCCGCTGGCGCCAGCGGCAAGCCGAGGGAAAACGTCAGGGAGGCACCGGCGTCGGCATTCACGGCGCTGTGCCAGGGCCGACCCAGTCGGCCACGCCCGGCACTCTGTCGCTCGGCCACCAGCAGCACCGGCGCGCACTGGCCAGCGCGGGCGCGGCGCATCAACTCGCTGTTGGTCGAGTCGATTTCCGCTACCACCTCGACGCTGAAATCCGGCAGCAGCGGCGCCACTGCCTGCAGGATGTCGGCCTCGGGCCACTCGATCTGCATCACGCGACAGCGGGCCGGACAGCCATCATTTCTTGCCCTTGGGCGCGAGCATGGTGCCGCGGCAATTCTTGGCGCCGCACCAGCAGGCGTACTCGGCCTTGAGCTTGGCGGTGTAGCGCTCGTCGATCACCAGGCCGTAGTCGAAATTGAGTTCTTCGCCGGCCATGATGTTGCGCAGCGTCTTGATGAAGACGCGACCGTTTTCTTCATCGGCTTCGCAGTTCGGATCGCAGCAATGGTTGATCCAGCGCGACGAGTTGCCGTCGACATTGCCGTCGATCACGTTCTTGTCGTCGATGTGGAAGTAGAACGTGTGATTGGGCTGCGAGGGATCATGCGGGTGACGGCGCAGCGCCTCCTTCCAATCGATGATCTCGCCCTTGTATTCGATGACCCATTCGCCTTCCGCAAAATCCTGCAGGGCGAACACGCCTTTGCCATGAACACCCGACTCGCGGGTTTGCAGCCGGCGGCCGGTAATCGGTGGGGGTTTTGGTGGCATCGCCGAAGTCTGATAGTTTGAATAGGCACACATGCGCGTGCATGCGCACGCGAGAGCCCCAGATTGTATGTAGACAAACGCCCCTGGCGTTTTTGGAAGAGATATCCCGATGACGAAGACTTTGGTAATTGCAGAGAAGCCCTCCGTGGCGCAGGACATCGTCCGTGCGCTGACGACAACGGCGGGCAAGTTCGACAAGCACGATGAGCACTTCGAAAACGAGCACTACATCGTGACCAGCGCGGTCGGCCATCTGGTCGAGATCCAGGCGCCGGAAGAATTCGACGTCAAGCGCGGCAAATGGAGTTTTGCCAACCTGCCGGTGATCCCGCCGCACTTCGACCTGAAGCCGGTCGACAAGACCAAGACGCGCCTGAACGCCGTGGTCAAGCAGGCCAAGCGCAAGGACGTGAGTTCGATCATCAACGCCTGCGACGCGGGCCGCGAGGGTGAACTGATCTTCCGCCTGATCGAACAGTACGCCGGCGGCAACAAGACCGGCAAATACGTGGCGCTGGGCAAGCCGGTCAAGCGGCTGTGGCTGCAGTCGATGACGCCGCAGGCAATTCGCGACGGCTTCAACAACCTGCGCAGCGAAAAGCAGATGCAGGGGCTGGCCGACGCGGCACGCTCTCGCTCCGAAGCGGACTGGCTGGTCGGCATCAACGGCACGCGCGCCATGACG
>JANXSS010000095.1 GCA_025356535.1 Herminiimonas sp. | reverse complement strand
GCAATACAACGGATGCTGCACTGGTCATCACGCATGGCCATAACAACGGCCCGGTCCTGGGGCGTCAGGTGAATATAGGTTCTTGGCATTGCAGCACCTTACAGGAGAAGGTGTTGCACTTGATTCTTGAGATCGCCCTTTTATGTCTTCCATCGATGCAGACCAGCAAAGAAAAATCAATTGCAACGTGGCGTCAGGAATTTTTTCTGGCGTCCGGCTTCTTATCGAAAACGAAGAAAAGGTGCTGGAGTTGTCTGGCCCGGACAACATTCGAAAAGAGGATATCGTGGAAACTTACGCCGGCTTGAGACGGCAGCACGCTTTTTTCAAGGGGTAACAATCATGCGGAAAATCCCGTCCAATCTTATCCAAGCCGTTGATTTTGAAAAATCGAAGCACGGTTTGAATTGCGCTGATATCGGCAATTTCCGGTCAGATGGCCAGGAGACGGCGTCGCCACCGATTGCCCCGAGTCATACGATTGCAAAGCGTCCCTACACGGAAGAAAAATTTAATATGTTGAAACAACGCTCGCCGCAAATCTCGAACAACCCGCAACCGATACATCCGCGCTCTCCGAATCAAGGCGGCAAGACGTCTCCTGAAGAAATCCTGACTGATAATCTTCTGAAACACCTGAATGTAGGAAGCCGCGATTGCCTCAAGCTGATGATTGGCATTTTTGATTATCATCATTTTGATAAGGCGCTTCTTGATGCCTATATTAAAAACAAGTCCCCGGAAAATCTGAAGGCGCTTGAAATTCAAATCACGCGGTTTGCCGCTGCAACGTCCGCTGCGAAACCTCGGTAACGCGCGGAACGCACCGCGCCTGTCGTCCGGTGCAATTTCCTGTCACGCTCACATTGAGTGCCTTTATGCAAACAAATCCTCCAGTCAACGTTAGTGCGACCCGGCGCTTCTTTTCAGAGTCGCCGCCTCATGGACCGGGCGCCCTCTGCGACGAGGGGATCGTTCGCGGTATCGGGGCGGTATCGGCTTGTGGCGAGGAGCATGGCCTGGTGGACAGTCATCTGGGCATACTCGCCGCCGTTGCGCAAAAGCAGAGGGTTGCCTTCGGGTTCAGGCCGGTCAATCGCTTCGCAACACAGCTGATCAGGCAGGGCTATGCGACAAAAGGTCTTGATATCAAAGGAAAGAGCGCCGACTGGGGGCCCATGGCCGGCTTTTTGCCGGTTGCGCAAAAATTCAGCAAGCTCGCCGGCTCGCCCGAGGAAATCGTGCGTTCGAACCAGCAGGTCCAGGATTGCATTGCCGCGGGCAACGCAGTGAGCATGCCGTTGACGCTTGGCACGGAGCGCCTCACGACGTTGGCAAGCAAGGGCACAATTCGCATCGAGGGTGCGTTCGGCCGCAAGCAAATCCGGATATTGGCCGACAAGAACAGCCATGAGCATGTTTTCGAAGGGCGATTGACTCTGGTCGACGGCAGTGCCGAGTATTCGATTTTTCACCACGATGCACCGGTGCAGGTCTTGGCCAAAGCCGCTACCGCGACGCAGAAGGCACGCCCGCTGACTGCGGACTACGATCTGTTGCTCTTTGCCGTGCCGTTCAATGACATCGACAGCAACGACAATTACAGGCCCTCGCCGGTAAACACTGCCAGACCGAAGTCGCTGTTAAAAAAGATTTTCAGAAAAGCGCCTGATGCCGAATGTGAAAAACGCCTGGCTGCCGCCGCGCGCAGCAGCCAGGCCGCGCAGCCCGACAGTCACGCTGCCGCATCAAGCGTCGCCTGCGACATCAGTTCGCCGCGACTTGACGCACTGATCTCGACAATGAACGATGCCTTGGGTCGCAGCAACGCGGATCGCATCGTCCAACACGGGCCGGATACGCACAACCCTTATACGGTTCTTGCGGAAAACTATCCGAGCGTGATTTTCATGGCACAGCCCGATGAGGAAACGGCACAAGTCTTCATGGTGAAAAACCAGCAAGCGGCCATCAAGGTGTACAGCCACATCAAGACCCGTGGCTTTCAGTTTTTTGGTAACGACAATTGGGCCAAGACGATACCCAAGGCAGCTTACCGTCGCCCGTCCTATGACCTGGCAAGAAACGAAATGGGAACGCCCGCTGCGACAGCGGCGCTTTCACCTGCCTCGACGCCGGCAACACCGCAGAAGTCGTACCACCGTCCTTCCCATGATCAGGCCAGGGATGCAATCGAAGCAGCCATCGCCTCGTTGAATCTTTCGCCGGTATGAAGCCGGCATGAAGCCGGCATGGACGGCACGTTCGCCGCGCTGCCGGCGAAAACAGACGATTGCGAACAGGACGGCCTGACCATCGATCCGTGCGCAGCCCGCAAGGGCGCGCAGCAACAATACCGACACCTGCCCGCCGTCCATTGAACCAGCCGCCTACGCCACCTTGCCGAGCGCGCGCAGGATTTTTTCCGGCGTGCAGGGTTGCGAGAACACCTGCGCCGCCAGAGGCGCGAGCGCATCGTTGATCGCATTCATGACAGCGGCCGGCGCGCCGGCGGTGCCGGCTTCGCCCGCACCCTTGGCGCCGAGCACCGAGGTTGCCGTCGGCGTCTCGATGTGCGCCACGACGATGTCGGGCATCTCGCCGGCCATCGGCACCAGGTAGTCGGCCATGCTGCCGTTCTGCATCAGGCCGTCGCTGTCGTAGAGACATTCCTCGAACAGCGCGCCGCCGATGCCCTGCACGATGGCGCCGCGCATCTGCTCATCGACCAGCATCGGGTTGAGCACGCGGCCGCAATCCTCGACCGCCCAGTGCTTGAGCAGCTTGACGAAACCGGTCTCGACGTCGACTTCGACATACGACGCCTGCACGCCGTTGGTGAAGATGAACGGATAGTCGCGCTGCGCATAGTGGCGCGTGACCATCAGCTCGGCGGTGAAGCCGGCCGGCAGCGTATCGGGCCGGAAATAGGCGATGCGCCCCAGTTCGGCCAGCGGCAGCAGCACCGCGTCGGTATCGGCGTCGATGATGGCGTCGCGATAGACAGCGAGCTGGCCGACATCACGCTGCAGTATCTGCCCGGCGACCACCAGGATGTTGGCGCGCAGCGCGCGCGACGCCTGCAGCACCGCTTCGCCGCCGATGCCGGCGCCGCGCGAGGCCCAGGTGCCGCCGCCGTATGGCGTGGCGTCGGTGTCGCCGGTCACCAGCCGCACCTGGTGGATCGAGACGCCCACCGCATCGGCGGCGATCTGCGCATAGATGCCTTCGGTACCCTGCCCCTGTTCGCCCACGCCGACGGCCACCACGATGCTGCCGCTGGGCTCCAGGCGCACGGTCGCGCCATCCTGCGCCGAGATGCGCGCGCCGCCCACGCCATAGAAAGCCGAACCGGGATTGGTCAGTTCGATCAGGGTGGCGAAGCCGATGCCGCGGTAGACGCCGCGTTCCCGCAGCGCCGCCTGTTCGGCCCGCAGGGCGGCGTAGTCCATCAGCGTCTCCATGCGGTCCAGGCAGGCCTGGTGCGAGAGGATTTCGAGCTTGATGCCGGAGGCGCCGACGTACGGATAGGCGTCGTCCGGCACCACGTTCCTGCGCCGGAATTCGAGCGGATCGAGGCCGAGCTTTTGCGCCGCCAGGTCGACCAGTCCCTCGGTCACCGCACAGGCGATCGGATGGCCGACGCCGCGGTACTGGCAGGTCGGCGTCTTGTTCTGGAAGACCACGTCGAGATGGGCGCGGTACTGCCTGTGCTTGTAAGGGCCGCCGACCAGGTTGACGACCTGGTTGCCTTCGATGGCGCTGGTGCGCGGGAACATCGAATACGGGCCGATGCCGGTCAGGTCGTCGATCTCGAAGGCCGTGATGAGGCCGTCGGCCGACGCCGCGATGCGCCCCTTGACCCGGTGTTCGCGGGCATGGATGTCGCTGACGAACGATTCGAGCCGGTCGGCGACAAATTTCACCGGGCGCTTCAACATGATGCTCAGGGCGACCGTTGCGAAGTCGTCCGGATAAGCATGCACCTTGATGCCGAACGAGCCGCCGACGTCCTTGCAGATCACCCGCACGGCCGCTTCCGGCAGATCGAACTGGCGCGCATACAGGTCCTGCATCATGTGCGGCGCCTGCTGCGAGTGGTACACGGTCAGGCGCGCGTCGCCCGCCTGCCAGTCGGCGATCTGGCAGCGCGACTCCAGCGGCACGCCGGTATGCCGGCCGAAATGGAAGGTCGCCTCGGCCACCACGGCGGCTTCGGCAAACGCCGCATCGACGCCGCCGGTGTCGAGGTCGCGCGTGAAGCACAGGTTGTCGCCCAGTTCGGGATGCAGCACCGGCGTGGCCGGCGCCAGCGCGGTCTCCATGTCGGTGATCGGCGGCAGGGCTTCCCATTCGACCTGCAGGTACTGCAGCGCGTCCTCGGCCTCGACCCGGCTGTCGGCGACGATCGCCACCACCGGCTCGCCCTGCCAGCAGGCGCGATCGAGCGCCAGCGGATACTGCGGCGCCGACTTCATGCCGGCCAGGTGCGACAGCGTCGCCACCCACGGCTTGCAGATCTTCGCCATCTCGAAGCCGTCGACGATTGCCGCCACGCCCGGCATCATGCGGGCGTAATCGCGGTTGATCGAGATGATGCGCGCATGCGCCACCGGGCAGCGCCAGTAGACCACGTGCGCCATGCGCGGCAGCTGTATGTCGTCGAGATACTGGCCGCGGCCTTCGAGCAGGCGGCGCGCGCTGCTGCGCACCACCGGCTGGCCGATGTAGCGCTGGTCGTCGGTCAGCGGCGGCAGGCCTGTTACGGCCTTGTCGGGCGCGTTCATGCCGCGGCTCCCGAGACCGGCTGCACCGAATCGGCACGCGCTGCCAGCACGTCGGCAATCGCATCGACGATTGCCTGGTAGCCGGTGCAGCGGCAGTAATTGCCGGAGATGAACTGGCGGATCGTCTCGCGGTCGGCGTCGGGTTGCGTTGCCACCAGTTCGGCAGCCGTCAGCAGCATGCCCGACGAGCAGTAACCGCACTGGAACGCATTGCGCGCCAAAAACGCCTGCTGCAGTTCGCGCAGCACGCCGGCATCCGTCAGTCCTTCGATGGTATCGACGCGGCGGCCATCGGCCTGCACCGCCAGCACCAGGCAGCCGCGCACGATGGCGCCGTCCAGGCGCACCGTGCAGGCGCCACAGACGCCATGCTCGCACCCCAGGTGCGAGCCGGTCAGGCCCAGGTCATGGCGCAGGAAGTCCACCAGGTGGGTGCGCGGCGCAACCTCGTGGCGGCGCTGCTGGCCATTGACGGTGATGTGGACGGTACAGGTGTCAGGAGAGTCGGCCATCGGTTTCCGATCGGGAGTCAAAGAGGATGCGCCAGGCTGGCAAGGCTGCGCCGCAGCAGCACCGTGGCGAGGTGGCGCTTGGTCGCCGCTGAGTTGGTCAGGTCGGCCAGCGGTAGAAGTGCGCCGGTAAGTTCGTCGGCCAGCGACTGCGCCGCTTCCTGCAGCAGGGCCGCATCGACCGCGCGGCCGTCGAGCAAGGCTTCGGTGCGGCGCGCGCGGACGGGCGTCGTGCCGATGCCAAGCAGCGCAATGCGGCTGTCCTGCAGCAGTCCGTCGACGTGGCGCGCGGCCAGCGCCAGCCCGACGATCGCATAGTCGCCATGGCGGCGCGCCAGTTCGTCGAACGCATGGCGGTGCTGCGCCGTGCGGGCCGGCACTTCGCAGGCGACGATGATCTCGCCGTCCCGCAATGCGGTGGTGTACAGGTCGAGGAAGAAATCGGCCGCCGCAATACGGCGCTCGCCGCTGCTGCTGCGCGCCACGATGACGGCGTCTAACGCCAGCACGCAGGCCGGCCGTTCGGCAGCCGGATCGGCGTAGGCAAGCGAGCCGCCCCAGGTGCCGAGGTTGCGGATCGCACGGTGCGCGATATGGGGAACGGCCAGCGTCAGCAGCGGCGCATGCAGCGCCACCAGTGCCGACGCCTCGATCTCGCTGTGGGTCACCAGCGCGCCGATGCGCAGCATGCCCGCGGCCGCATCGAGCGCAATGCCGCGCAGCGCATCGATGCCGGTGATGTCGACCACCAGCGCCGGCTCCGACAGGCGCATGTTCAGGGTCGCCATCAGGGTCTGGCCGCCGGCCAGCAGGCGGGCCTCGTCGCCGTATTCGGCCAGCAGCGCGAAGACCTGCTCCAGCGAACGCGGCTTGATGTATTCGAAGGCGGGTGCTTTCATGGCCGCCTCAGTGCGCCAGCCGGCCGGCCAGCCAGACGCCGAAGCCGGTCGAGGCCACGCCGAGCAGGAACCACAGCACGCGGACCGATTCGCCGGCCATGGTAGACGCGGCGGCTGCTGGCATGGCGCCGTTGGTGCCCTGCATTGCCTGCGACAAGGCTGCCGGCGCCCCAGCCGATACCGTGCCAGCTGCAGCACCGGCGCTTGCCTCTGCCGCACCGGCGGCGGTCGCACCGCCGTCGAGCAGGCTGCGAAAGCTGCCGAAGAACTGGTCGGCCATCTGCTTTGCCGAGGCATCGATCATGCGCCCGCCGATCTGGCCGAGCTTGCCGCCGATGGAGGCCGATGCGCTGTACTGCAGCCGCGTGCCTGCCTGCTGCGCCACCAGGCTGACCACCGAACTGCCGCGCGCAAAGCCGGCGGCGCCGCCCGAGCCCTCGAAATTCAGCGTGCAGCCTTCACCGGGGCGCACGTCGCTCATCAGGATCTTGCCGACGAAGCGCGCCCGCACCGGCCCCATCTTCAGCAGCACGCGGGTGTGGGTCTCGGTCGGGGTGACCTGCCGCACTTCCTCGCAGCCGGGTATGCAGCGGCGCAACACGTCGGCATCGTTCAACGCCGCCCAGACCTGTTGCGGCGGCACGCCGATCAGTACTTCGCCGGCCAGTTCCATGCTTGTCTCCCTGTCGTTGCGGCACCTCGGGCGCTACAGATATGCGGCATGCACGAACCGGCCGGGACCGGCGTACCGCGAATCTGCAGCGCGTTGCTGATGCGCATTTTTGTTATTTACCAATTGCTAAACAATATGCCACAATGTTGACCAGTTGGTAAATACCCTGGTCCTGCCAAACATGATCGACACCACTTCGCATGCTGCAGCAATTCATGACACGGCAGACTCCCCGGAGGCGCCGGCACGCCGGCGCCTGACGCTCGTCGAGCGCGAAGCCCAGATCCTGGCCGGCGCCATCGCTTTTTTTTCCGAGCATGGCTTCGACGGCCAGATGCGGGTGCTGGCAGCCGAAGTCGGCGTCACCCACGCCCTGCTCTATCATTATTTTCCGACCAAGCAGGCCTTGATCGACCGGGTCTACTACGAAATCTTCGAAGGCCGCTGGAAGCCCGAGTGGGAACGACTGCTAGACGACCCCAAGCGCAGCGTGGAAGAAAAATTCGTCGCCTTCTATACCGAATACGCCGCCTCCGTCCTGACCCGCGACTTCGTGCGCATCTTCATCTTTTCGGGCCTGAGCGACCGCTCCATCACCGACCGCTTCTTCGCCCTGCTTGGCGCGCGGCTGTTTCCCCGCCTGATTCGCGAAACCCGCCGGCATTGCGGCGCACCGTCGCGCAAGAAACCGGGCGTGCGCGAGTTCGAGCTGTTGATGGGCCTGCATGGCGGGATTTTCTACAATGGCGTGCGGCAATACGTCTACGGCCAGGCCGGGCATGCCGCCTCGCTGGCCGAATCCGATGTGGCGACGATCCGCGACCGGGTGCGCTCCTATTTGCTGTCTGCACGGGAAATTCTCGCGGCACCGCAAGAAATTGAAGCCGGCGCCATGGCCGCGATCACGAAACCACGCCGGCCTGCTGCTAAAGTAGCGGCGGACAATTCTGCAGCACCTGCTGCTGCAACACGGCGTACCAGCCGGTCAGCGCCGTCCAAACCGGCGAAACCGCGTACGCCCACCAACCGCAAAGGAAC
>JANXSS010000013.1 GCA_025356535.1 Herminiimonas sp. | reverse complement strand
GGTTTCGAAAACAGTGCCACCTCCGGCATCGTCAGCGCCAAGGCACGCTCGCTGCCGGAAGGCACCTATGTACCGTTCCTGCAAACCGACGTCGCCGTCAATCCCGGCAACTCCGGCGGGCCGCTGTTCAACCTGCAGGGCGAAGTCATCGGCATCAATTCGCAGATCTACAGCCGCACCGGTGGCTACCAGGGGCTGTCGTTTGCCATTCCGATCGATGTCGCGACCAATGTGGGCCAGCAGTTGCTAAGCTCCGGCAAGGTCACGCGTGGGCGGCTCGGTGTCGGCATCCAGGAACTCAACCAGTCCCTGGGCGAATCGTTCGGCCTGAAGTCGGTGCATGGCGCCCTGGTCAGCATGGTCGATAAAGATGGGCCGGCAGCGCGTGCCGGTTTGCAACCGGGCGACGTGATCACCAGAGTCGACGACCATGAAGTCAATTATTCGACCGACCTGCCGGCACAGATCGCCCTGATGAAGCCGGGCAGCACGGCGCACCTGGAAGTCATCCGCAATGGCAAGCCGATTGCATTGACGGTGGCCATCGGCACGATGCAGGACAAGCGCGTGGCGCAGGCCGAGCCCGGCACGCCGGCGCGCGGCAAGCTCGGCGTGGTGGTGCGGCCGCTGGCGCCACAGGAGCGGCAGGATACCGGCATGCCGGCGGGCTTGCTGGTGGAGCAGGCAGCCGGCCCTGCCGCCCGTGCCGGCATCCAGGCCGGCGACGTGATCGTGTCGGTCAACGGTGCAGCCGTTTCCAGCGTGGCGCAACTCCAGCAGATCGTCGGTGGTGCCGGCAAGAAGATTGCCTTGCTGGTGCAACGGGAAAACGCCCGGATTTTCGTGCCGATCGACCTCGGCTGAAACACTTTCTCCGGCCCGTCAGTCAGGTAGCGCCGGCGCGCGGCATGCCCTCGGGCGCCGCGGCGCCTTTCCCGCCAGACGCCGCCGATGGGCCGGATGCGCCCGGTTCGGGCGCATCCGGTGGCGTACCTGCGGGCGGGCGCTGCGCACCGATCTGCTCGATGATTGCATCGGTCTCGCGCTGCCCCGGTGTTTTTTCGCCGCTGCCGACGTCGGCTTCATCGATCAAATGCGGGCTTTGCGTTGTCGCGTCTTGCGAAGCCATGCTGTCTCCTTTCACTGTGGTGGTCGGGCCGGCGGCATGCCGGCACCATGTCTTTTGGACGGCCGGTGCTGGCCATTGGTTCATCGCCTTGTCAGCAAGCGCCTGCCGACGCCATCGCAAAAATATTTCGGCTAGTATTGGGCACCGAAACCGAGGAGCCATGCCATGCCATTTGCTGCAATCCTGCTGACCAAGAACGACGACGGCTCGACGGCTGCGCGCCTGACGCAGATCGACGCGACGCAGTTGCCGGGCGCCGGCGACGTCACCGTGCGCATCGACTACTCGAGCCTCAATTACAAGGATGGCCTGGCCATCACCGGCCGCGCGCCGGTGGTGCGCAACTGGCCGATGGTGCCCGGCATCGATGGCGCCGGCGAAGTCATTGCCTCGTCGCACCCGGACTGGCAGGCGGGCGACGCCTTCATCCTCAATGGCTGGGGCGTGGGCGAAAGCCACATGGGGTGCCTGGCGCAGCAGGCAAGACTGAAAGGCGATTGGCTGGTGCGCCGCCCAGTCGGCATGAGCGCGCGCACCGCCATGGCAATCGGTACAGCCGGCTATACCGCCATGCTCAGCGCGCTCGCGCTGCAGGCGCAGGGAGTGGCGCCGGACGCCGGCGAGGTGCTGGTGACCGGCGCCTCGGGCGGCGTCGGCAGCATTGCCGTGGCAATCCTGTCCGGCTGGGGCTACCGGGTGGTTGCCTCGACCGGCAAGCTCGACCAGGCCGACTATCTGCATGGCCTGGGCGCCAGCGAAGTCATCGACCGGGCCGCGCTGTCGGCGCCGGGCAAGCCGATCCAAAAGGAGCGCTGGGCCGCTGTCGTCGATTCGGTCGGCTCCCACACGCTCGTCAATGCGCTTGCCCAGACCCGGTACGGCGGCACCGTGACTGCCTGCGGCCTTGCGCAAGGCATGGATTTTCCGGCCTCGGTGGCGCCCTTCATCCTGCGCGGCGTCCGCCTCATCGGCATCGACAGCGTCATGGCGCCGCATGCGACACGCGTGGCGGCCTGGCAGCGCCTGGCAAGCGACCTGGACATGCAAAAGCTGGCCCGCATCACGCAGGAAATTTCGCTCGCCGAAGCAATCGCGGCCGCACCGGATATCCTGGCCGGCAAGGTGCGCGGGCGTCTCGTGGTCGACTGCAATCGCTAGCCGGCCAAATCCCGGGCAGCGCGTTGGCATTCTCGCGGCCATGCATGAAGAAATTGCCGACGTCATCGCCGCCATGCAGCGCCTGCCCGGTTACTCCTGCAGCACCATCGGCATGCGCGACTATCACGTCGGCGACTTCCAGGAGCAGCCGTGCGTGGTGGTGCTGGCGCGCATCGGCAAGGTCTACGACAAGCCCGCGTTCGGCCTGAGCGAGACCACGCTGCCCGACGGCGTGAGGGTCGCGATGC
>JANXSS010000506.1 GCA_025356535.1 Herminiimonas sp. | reverse complement strand
CTTGCGTGCGTCGTTGATGCTGCGATCGCTCAGACGAGCGTTGCCCGTACGCTCGGGATACTCCCAGTAGTTGTAGGGCGGCATCCTGCTGTCGGCAACCATCATCATCCTGGTCAACCTGATCGTCGACGTGCTGTATGGCGTCATCAATCCGCGCATCCGGCATACCGCATGAGCGCCAATCCACCCGTTCCACCCGTCCTCATCACGCCAGCCGCGCCGCCCCATCCGCTGCGCGAGATGTGGGATTACTTCCGCCAGAATCGCGGTGCCGTCATCGGCCTGGTGGTGGTCTGCCTGATCGTGGCAACGGCCTTGCTGGCCGACGTGATCGCGCCGCATTCGCCGACGCTGCAGTATCGCGACGCCACGCTGGTGCCGCCGGCATGGCAGGCCGGCGGCAGCAGCCGCTTCTTGCTCGGCACCGATCCGGTCGGGCGCGACATGCTCTCGCGCCTGATCCACGGCACGCGCCTGTCGTTGATCATCGGCCTGGTGTCGGTGTCGTTGTCGCTGTCGCTGGGCGTGCTGCTGGGCCTGGTCGCAGGCTACTACCGCGGCGTGGTGGAAGTGGCGATCATGCGCGCAATGGACGTGATGCTGGCGCTGCCGAGTCTGCTCCTGGCCGTGGCCATCGTCGCCATCCTGGGCCCGGGCCTCATCAATGCGATGTATGCGATTGCGGTCGTGATGCTGCCGTATTACGCGCGCCAGACGCGCGCCGCCGTCATCGGCGAACTCTCGCGCGACTACGTCAGCGCCTCGCGCATCGCCGGCGCCGGCACGCTGCGCATCATGTTCGACTGCGTGCTGCCCAATTGCGCAGCACCCCTGATCGTGCAGGCGACGCTCGGCTTTTCCAGCGCGATCCTGGACGCCGCCGCGCTCGGCTTTCTTGGTCTTGGTGCGCAGCCGCCGACGCCCGAGTGGGGCTCGATGCTGGCCAGCGCGCTCGAATTCATCCAGAGCGCCTGGTGGGTGGTCACCTTCCCCGGTCTCGCAATCCTCGTGTCGGTCCTGGCATTCAACCTCATGGGCGATGGCTTGCGCGATGCACTCGACCCGAAACTCAAGCGCTAGGAACGACGCCATGGCGCTTCTCGACATTGCGGACCTGCGGGTGGAATTCGGCGCCGAAGCGGCGCCCTTCATCGCCGTCGACGGGCTCGACCTGCAGGTCGACGCCGGCGAAGTGGTCGGCATTGTCGGCGAATCCGGTTCGGGAAAAAGCGTCACCTCGCTGGCACTGATGGGCCTGATCGACTATCCCGGACGGGTGACGGCGCGGCAGATGGCCTTCGACGGTCGTGACCTGGCAACGATGTCCGAGCGCGAGCGGCGCAGCCTCCTGGGGTGCGACATCGCCATGATCTTCCAGGACCCGATGACGAGCTTGAATCCCTGCTTCACCGTCCAATACCAGCTGGTCGAAACCCTGCGCGTGCACCAGGGCGGCAGCCGCCGCGCCTTGCGCGAAAAAGCCTTGCAGCTGTTGCAGCAGGTCGAGATTCCCGACCCCGAGCGACGCCTGGACGCCTATCCGCATCAGCTCTCTGGCGGCATGAGCCAGCGCGTGATGGTGGCCATCGCGATTGCCTGCAATCCGCGATTGCTGATCGCCGACGAGCCGACCACCGCGCTCGACGTGACGGTGCAGGCGCAGGTGCTGGAGTTGCTGCTGTCGCTGCAGCGCCAGCGCGGCATGGCGCTGCTGCTGATCACGCATGACCTGAGCGTGATCGCACAAACCGCGCAGCGGGTGGTGGTGATGTACGCCGGCCAGGTGGTCGAGACCGGGCGCGTGCCGGACATCTTCAATGCGCCGCGCCATCCCTACACGCAGGCGCTGCTGGCAGCGCTGCCGGAACATAATGTCGGCCGTGCGCGCCTGCAGACGATTGGCGGCGTGGTGCCGGGCCAGTACGACCGGCCTTCCGGTTGCCTGCTAAGTCCGCGCTGTCCGTATGCGGTGGCGCGCTGCCATGTCGAGCGCCCGGCGCTGGCGGGCGCAAATGGTGCGACCGTGCGCTGCCATTTTCCGCTGGACGGCGCCGGGCATCCGACCGGCGACCGGCAGAAGGCGGCATGATGAACCGGTGGGTCGACTCTGCCGTCATGCCGCCCGCGACCCCGCCTGCAATCGCGCCAGGCACAGGCGCGGTGCTGCTCGAAGCGAAGAACCTGTCGCGCCACTACAGCGTCTCGCGCGGCTTCCTGAAGCCGAAGGCGATTGCACGGGCCCTGGACGGCGTGTCGTTCATCCTGCAGGCCGGCAGGACGCTGGCCGTCGTCGGCGAATCGGGCTGCGGCAAGTCGACGCTGGCGCGCCAGGTGACGATGATCGAAGCGCCCACCGGCGGCCAGTTGTGGATGAACGGCGTCGACATCGCCGGCGCCGACCGCGCCATGTTGAAAAAAGTGCGGCCGCTGGTGCAGATGGTGTTCCAGACTCCGTATGCAAGCCTCAATCCGAGGAAAAAAGTCGGCGCCATGCTGGAAGAGCCGCTCGTCATCAACACGAACCTGGCCGCGGCCGAGCGTGCCGAGCGCGCGCGCGCGATGATGGCGAAAGTGGGTTTGCGTGCCGAGCATTACAACCGCTATCCGCACATGTTTTCCGGCGGCCAGCGCCAGCGCATCGCGATTGCGAGAGCCCTGATGCTCTCGCCGAAAGTCATCGTCGCCGATGAGCCGGTGTCGGCGCTCGACGTATCGATCCAGGCGCAGGTGCTTAACCTGCTGATGGACTTGCAGGAGGAAACGGGCGTTGCGTATCTCTTCATCTCGCACAACCTGACGGTGGTCGAACTGATTGCCGACGATGTGCTGGTCATGTATCTCGGCAAAGCGGTGGAGCATGGCGACAAGGCGGCGATCTTTGCCCGGCCACTGCATCCCTACACCCGGGCGCTGCTGGCCAGCACGCCGCGCATCGATCCGGCGCAGCGCCAGCAGAAGGTCATGCTGCCGGGCGAATTGCCGTCGCCCTTGGCGCCGCCGCCCGGCTGCGCTTTCAACACCCGCTGCCCGCACGCTGTCGAGCGCTGCCGCATCGACGTGCCGCTGCTGGCGCCATTCGAAGGGCGATTGGTTGCCTGTCACCGGGTGGCGGAGATTTCCTAGGCCGCGCTGGCTCGAGATCCCAAGCGGGCTTAAACCCTCATCCTGCTGACAACGCCTGGAAAGCGGCAATCGAGCTGACCGCACGTCATCCGGGCGTGGCCTTTGGGGAAAACCAGATGTGAAGCTGCGAGTTTTCCGATCGACGAATCGTTCTTTCAACAACATCAGCCCATTGCTCCGAGAGTTGCTGGCAGGTCGCACGCATCACCGGCGTAAGGTCAGGCAGGCCAGCGATAGCTTTCAGATGGCGTTCGATCACAGACGCCAATTTTGTACACGGGGCTGCTTCGTCGAGGCTGGCGCTGTAGTGCGACATCAGATGAAGCACCGATGAAATCAGTAAGTCGGGTTGCGTCGGGCTTGCGTTTGTATCCGAGAATGGGGAAATGCGGTGTTGGGTAGGCATTTTTTTCTCCAGGTAAATCGCCGGGACGTTCGATGGCTAAGCCGTTGAGTGGGAACTATCGGGCGGATCCGCTGCATAGCTGGAAGTCAATGCTGAAAGCAGGACTTCTGATGAAAGTACTTATCCAGACGATGTATTGAACCAACCCAATTGAGAACGATTCCCATTTACAGTATTGTCCATCGGACGAACGGATGCAAAGACTTTTCTCAAGAATGTTCTCCGGTGGCCAGCACCAGCGCATCGTGATCGCCAGGGCGCTGATGCATTTGCCGAAAGTGAGCTGTACAAGCACGAAAGAAGCAATGCGCCGGATCCCGACGGGTTGCTTCAGGCCCGAACCGGTGCCGATTCGTTGTTCCAAAAAGGCCAGGGTGAAGCCGATTCCTTCCACAGCGAGTTCGAACGTTCCGCCGGACACGTGCTTGGCCACACGTTTTTGGCAATCGAAGCGCAGTGGGCGCGCACGCCCGTCAAGCACCAGAGCGAGGCCATCGATAATGGCTGCATTGATCGGCGCGCTGACGAACGGCTCGGACCATTGCGACACCCGCCTGCGGCATCGGGCCGCCGATTGCTTGGGAATGGCCGGAATGACTTCCGCTTGCAGCGACAGGCTTGCACTCCCCGGATGCGCAGTCGAGCGATGCGCATGTTGACTGAAAAATATTAGTTCTGATAATTTTCCGGGTGCATGGCGCTGTGTCGAACCGACCATGGCGGCTTCTTTTTTCATTGAAGGTCACATCACCATGGCAATCACATCCGCTCGACGGTGCAACGCTTTTACACGGCGCGCCGGCATGATCGCTGGCGTTGCGCTGCTGCTTTCGGGCTGCTGGGGCGGTCAGGTAAAGGTGCCGCCCGCTGCTGGTGCACCCGGCGCTGGCAACGGCGCGGCTGGCACTGTCCAGACGGTTGCCGGTACCGGCACGGCGGGCGCTGCAAACGGTGCGCATGACATTGCGCGGTTTTCGTCGCCGCAAGGCGTTGCAGTGGACCGGTCCGGCAACATCTATGTCGCCGACAGCACCAACAACCTGATCCGCAAGATCACCGCAAGCGGCGCGGTTTCCACGCTGGCCGGCAGCGGCACGAGCGGCGCCGCCGACGGCGTCGGTACCTCGGCCAGTTTCTCGAACCCGCTTGGGCTGGCAGTCGATGCACAGGGTGTGGTGTATGTTTGTGACGCGGGCAACAATGCGGTTCGCAGGATCGACCCGGCCGGCAACGTCACTACGCTTGCCGGTGGCGGACCTGCCGGTTTTGCCGATGGCCAGGGCAGCGCTGCCCGCTTCAACTTCCCGCACGGCGTGGCCGTGAGTTCGCGTGGCGACGTCTACGTTGCGGATTTTGCCAATCACCGCATTCGCAAGATCACGTCGGCAGGCGCGGTCAGCACGTTTGCCGGCAGTGACCACCCGGGTGCAACCAACGGTGCAAGCGCGGCGGCCAGCTTCAATGATCCGGCCGGCATCGCCATCGACACAAAGGACGATCTGTACGTGGGCGACCAGGGCAACCATCTGGTTCGCAAGGTCTCGGCGGCCGGCAACGTTACCACGCTGGCCGGTAGCGGCGTGGCAGGGACGGCCAACGGCAGCGCAACGGCCGCCAGCTTCACCATGCCAGGAGCGCTTGCGGTCGACACCCAGGGCACGGTGTATGTCACTGCCAGCGCCGCCAATCAAGTACGCCAGATCAGCGCCGGCGGTGTCGTCAGCGCCTTCGCAGGCAGTGGCGTGGCGGGGTCGAAAGATGGTTCGGCAACCGATGCGGGCTTCAACTTCCCGACGGGCGTTGCCGTCGATACATCCGGAAACATCATCGTCGCGGATTCGGCAAACAACCTGATTCGCCGGATCGTGAAGTAATCCGGCCGGCGCCGCGCTAGCCGGCCGGCCGGCCCGCAAGCTCGGCGCCGGCGTCCTTGGGCAGGCGCATGGCAAACGGAATCGACAGCGCCGAGATCATGCCGATGGTCAGAAACGCCGGCCAGAAATCTGCCGCCATGATCTGCGCATGTCCTTGCGCCGTGTTCGACATCTGCAGCGCCAGGC
>JANXSS010000503.1 GCA_025356535.1 Herminiimonas sp. | reverse complement strand
GTTCATCCGTCATGCGCATGACCGCGGTCAGGGAGAGCGTCCGGGCCTTGGCGGAGAGAAGGAAGTGTTGGGACATCTATCGATACCGGTTGCTATCTGCCGATATTGATAGGATACGCGCGACCCCTTGTCAACAGCTTTCTATCGTATATGATAGATACCCGGTAGACGCGAGAGGTTCGGATGACTATCACTGAGGAAGAGAAAGCTTGGGGGGCTAGAACCGGGCGGTTTTTGAAGGCCGAGTTGAAGCGTGCTGGCGTAACCTATAGCGAACTCGCCACGCGCATGCGGGTGCTAGGGTTCGACGAAACGGAAGCGTCGATCACAAACAAGCTCGCGCGTGGGACGTTACCCGCCGCGTTTTTTATTGTGCGAACACATCGCGCCGCGGGCGCTGCGCCCGTGCCGTGCTTCATGCAGGCATGCTTTTTCGTAAATCTGCGACCGGTGCGGAATCTTTTTTTGATAGGCGTGTCTATCAATCAAGAAACTTGTACCGGATTCAACATCCCGTCTTCTTCCAGGTTTCCTCCTGTCGTGGCTTACAGGCGCATCGTGGTGCGCCGTATCTGACGTGAATGGAAACCGCCTCCAGTGAACCCCGCACCGCTTCGCCTGCCGCTGACGATCCTGCCGCAGCCCGACGAGACCACCTGCGGTCCGACCTGCCTGCATGCGCTGTATCGCTACTGGGGCAGCGACGATCCGCTCGAAGACATCGTCGCGCGCATGGGAAGGCTGCAGTACGGCGGCACCTTTGCCGTGCTCCTGGCCTGCGACGCGCTGCGGCGCGGTTACCGGGCCACCATCTATACCTACAATCTGAACGTGTTCGATCCGACCTGGTTCGTGCGCTCCGGCGTCGACATTGCGGACCGCCTGCAGCAGCAGCGTGAAATCAAGATGGATTACCGGCTGCAGCAGGCCACCAAGGGTTACCCGGACTTCCTGGCCCTGGGTGGCCGCCTGCGCCTGATCGACCTGACGCGCGGCCTGATCCAGGGCATGCTGCGGCGACGCCAGCCGATCATCACCGGCCTGAGTTCAACCTGCCTGTACCGGGTGGCGCGCGAATACGGCCCCGACGATGTGCCCGACGACGTGCGCGGCCTGCCGTCCGGGCATTTCGTGATCATCGCCGGCTATGACCAGCTGAAACGAAAAGTGCTGGTGCTCGACCCGTACCAGAAAAATCCCTACGGCGGCCTGCACGAATACTGGCTCGGCATCGACCGCGTCATCAATGCGGTACTGCTGGGCATCGTCACGCACGACGCCAACCTGCTCATCATCCATCCACGCCATCCGACCCGATGACAACCCCGATGAACATACTTTTTGTCGTCAGCCACCGCAGCGACTGGTCACTCGACATCGAAGGCGTCGATGTCGTGCCGGCGCAGAGCTACCTGGCCGATCCGGCGTATCGCAACCTGGCCAACGGTCGCGTCTTCAACCTGTGCAATTCCTATGCGTACCAGAGCGCCGGCTATTACGTGTCGCTGCTGGCGCAGGCGCGCGGCCACGATCCGCTGCCGGACGTCAAGGCGATCGAAGCCCTGCGTGCGCCCGCGCCCCAGCGCATGCTGCCGCCGGGGATGCTGGAAGTGGCCCGTGCGAGTCTTGCCGCTTTCCCGCCCGAGGTCGACACCGTCGCCGTCCACAGCTATTTCGGCCGCGCCGTCGATGCGCGCCTGGGCCGGCTTTGCGAGCAGCTGTTCAACTGGCTGAAGATGCCGATGCTGTGCGCGCAATTCGTGCGGGAAGCCGGACAGTGGCGCCTGGCGTCGATCGCCACCCTGCCAGCGTCGGCCCTGCCACCGAAGCACGTGCCGCAGGTCATCGATGCGGCGGCGGAATGCCTGCAGGCGCATCACCACCGCACCCGCGAACCGAGCGCCAGGAAGCCGTCGGTCGCCATCCTGTGCGGCGACAACGAGGCCAAACTGCCATCGAACCCGGCAGCCCTGCAAAAGTTCGTCGATGCCGCCGCCGCCCTGGGCATGCATGCCGAAATCGTCGGCCCGGCCGATGCCGGCCGGATCGTGCATTTCGACGCCCTCTTTTTGCGCGACACCACCGCGATCGATCACTACACCTACCGCATCGCCCGCGAAGCGGCGCACGCCGGCATGGTGGTGATCGACGATGCCGATTCCATCCTCAAATGCAACAACAAGGTCTACCTGGCCGAACTGCTGGCGCAGCATGCGATACCGACGCCGAAGAGCCTGCATGTCGACCTGCAGCATCTCGACGACGTGGTGCCGGCGCTTGGCCTGCCGTGCATCCTGAAGCAGCCCGACGGCGCTTTTTCCCACGGCGTGGTGAAGGTCGAGTCGGCCGCGCAGCTGCATGCATCGGCGGCAACGCTGCTCGGCACGTCGGAGCGCATCCTGGCGCAGGAATACCTGCCGAC
Organism: Herminiimonas sp.; assembly: GCA_025356535.1. Lineage (GTDB taxonomy): Bacteria > Pseudomonadota > Gammaproteobacteria > Burkholderiales > Burkholderiaceae_D > JANXSS01. The sequence continues at coordinate 1,667 of JANXSS010000503.1, read as the reverse complement.
CGACTTCGACTGGCGCATCGGCATACTCGACCGCAAGCCGCTGTTCGTCTGCAAGTACTACATGGCGCATGGCCACTGGCAGATCATCAAGCATGAACGCGACGACCGCTGGCACGAGGGCGCAACCGAAGCGGTGGCGCTTGCCGACGTACCGGCGCAGGTGCTGGAAGTCGCCGTGCGCGCCGCCAACCTGATCGGCGACGGCTTCTACGGCGTGGACCTGAAGCAGCTCGGCGAGCGCTGCGCGATCATCGAGATCAACGACAATCCGAATGTCGACGCCGGCAATGAAGATGCGATCCTGCAGGACGACCTGTACCGGCAGGTAATGCTGGTGTTTCGTAACCGGATCGAGCTGCGCAAGGGCCATGCCGCACGACGCGCGTGAAGACTTGCATGAGGGCTTGCATGACGGCCCGTCTGTACGCATGCCCGCAGGCGATGCATCCCTCCTGCGCCAGCAGCCGCAGCCGGTCCTGCATGCCTTCGACGGCATCGGCATCGAACTCGAATATGCCATCGTCGCCGCCGACAGCCTCGATGTGCTGCCGATTGCCGACTGGCTGCTGGCGCAGGAAGCCGGCGCCGGTGCCACCGATGTCGTGCGCGGCGTCTTTGGCTGGTCCAACGAACTGGTGCTGCATGTAATCGAGATCAAGAACCTTGCACCGGCTGCCACGCTGGCAGGGATTGCGTCCGGCTTCACCGCGGAGGTCAGCGCCATCGACGATCTGCTGCGCAGGCGCGGCGCCCGCCTGCTGCCCGGCGCCATGCATCCGTGGATGGACCCGGCGACACAGACGCGGCTCTGGCCGCATGACGATGCGGGCATCTACCGGCAGTTCGACCGCATCTTCGACTGTTGCCGCCACGGCTGGGCCAACCTGCAGAGCATGCATGTGAACCTGCCTTTTGCCGGCGACGCGGAATTCGCCCGGCTGCATGCGGCGATCCGGCTGGTGCTGCCGATCATTCCGGCGCTTGCGGCAAGCTCGCCCTTTGCCGACGGCCGCGCTGCCGGCTGCGCCGACAACCGCATGGCGGTCTACTGCGACAATGCCGCCGGCTTTCCGGCAATCGCCGGCGCGATCATACCGGCGACGATGCAGGGCCGCGCACAGTACGAAGCGCAGATCCTGGCGCCGGCCTACCGCGCCATCGCACCGCACGATCCGCTGGCGCTGCTGCAGCACGAGTGGCTCAATGCGCGCGGCGCGATCGCCCGCTTCGCGCGCAATGCGATCGAAATCCGCGTCACCGATACGCAGGAGTGTCCCCGCGCCGATATCGCCATCGCCGGCGCCATCACGGCCGTCGTGCGCATGCTCTACGACGAGGGCACCGCCAGCCTGGCGGCGCAACAGGCCTGCACCACCGCCGACCTCGTCACCCTGCTGCAACGCTGCATCGTGCAGGGCGAGGCGGCGCGCCTCGACGGCCCCGGCGGCGCCGCCTACCTGGGGCTGCTCGGCTATCCGGGCGCCGCCTGTTCGGCGCGGCAGCTGTGGCGCCATCTGATTCGCAACCTGCCGGCGGCGCCCGGCATCGACGGCTGGAGCCTGGCTGCGCTCGACCATATCCTGGAACATGGCACCCTGGCCACCCGCCTGCTGCGCGCCGCAGGAGCGGACCTGTCGCACGACCACCTGCATGCGTTGTACGGCGAA
>JANXSS010000501.1 GCA_025356535.1 Herminiimonas sp. | reverse complement strand
GATGTCCTTTAAGGCCGCCGCCGCCTTGATGAACTGCGTCTCGCACTGCGCCACGGCAGCGCGCTGTTCGAGAATGCGCGCCACCCGTTCGCGCTTGGCGAGCATGGCCGGCGTGTCCTCCTGCGGCGCGGCGACCGCTGCGGGGGCGCTGCCGCCGGTGCTGGCCGGCAGCGGGCGGGCATCGCTGCGGCTGGGGTCGACCTGGATGCGCTGCAGGCCCAGGCGCTGCAGCTCGGCGAGCTGCTCGGCGTTCTTGATCTTGAAGCTGTTGCGGGCAAAGTCGTGATCGAGCCAGTTCATTTCCAGGATCACGAATATGCCGACCTGAAGCTGCTCGGGTGCGATATAGACGGGTTTGGAAGACAAGGTCATGGCCGAAGGATAATCGAAAGTATCTGGATTGCCATCGGGTCGGTACGTTTCACGCAATCAACAAGGCGCGCACTGTTGCGCCGATCAGCACCAGCGTGGCCAGCAGCGCGATGCCGAACCCCGGACCGCGTTTCGCCGGGTCGCGGTAATAGCCCACCGCATACAGGATGCGCCCGGCAAGCCACGCCACCGCGCACAGGGCGGCGAAGCGGTCGCTGTAGAACACCGCGCACAGCCAGAGCGCCGGCAGGAACAGCACCAGCTGCTCGACCGTGTTGGCATGCACCCGCAGCACGCTCAGGAACGCCGGCGGCCCATCCGTTGCCGGTGCATCGATTTTGAACCTGGCGCGGGCGCGGCCGACGTTGAAGGTCAGCCAGAACAGCAGCAGCACCGCCAGCGTGGCCCAGGCGGTCCAGACGCAGGCGCCTGCCGGGCTCATCGGCTGGCCCTGCGGGTGGCAACTGCAGTGGCGTGACGGTTCATCATGTTCCTTTACAAAAAAATTTTGGCAAAGTGCATGTCTGCATGGCACGCCCCGCCTGGTTTGCATGATACTGCAAGGCGACCTTCCTGCAGCGGCGCCATGCTGCAGGCGTATGATCCTGACGATGCGATTGACCGGCCCGTTGCCGGTGGTCGACTGGAGCCATGATGTTGAAATTAAACGCTGGGCAGATCGAACAGTTCCACCAGGAGGGTTACCTGATCCTGCGTTCGCTGGTGCCGGAGCCGATCTGTGCCTTGATGCAGTCGATTACCGATGCCCACCTGGAAGCAGCCGTCGAGCCGCTGGAATACGAAGCCGAAGTCGGCTATCCGGGTGCGCCGGCGTCGCTGGCCGCCCCAGGCGGGCGCACGGTGCGCCGCCTGCGCGGCGCCTACCGGCGTCACCGCTGCTTCAGCGCCTGGGCCGAAGACCCCAGCGTGGTCGGTGCGGTGCGCCAGTTGCTGCGCGAACCGGTCTGCCTGACGCTGGCCCATCACAACTGCGTCATGACGAAGCACCCGGACTTCGGCAGCGCCACCGGCTGGCATCGCGACATGCGCTACTGGTCGTTCACGCGGCCCGAACTGATCTGCGCCTGGCTGGCGCTCGGACCGGAAGACCAGCATAACGGCGGCCTGCACTTCATCGCCCAGTCGCATCGGTTGCAGCCGGCGCCGGAGCAGTTGGACGAGATGCATTTCCTGCGCCCGGAGGTGCCGCAGAATGCCGCGCTGCTGGCGTCTGCCGTGCCGTTGTCGCTGCAGGCCGGCGACGTCGTGCTGTTTCACAGCGGCCTGTTCCATGCGGCCGGCCAGAACCGCTCGCCGTCGGTCAAGTGCTCGATCGCCTTCGCCTATCACGGCGCCAGCAATGCCGCCCTGGACGGCAGCAAGTCGGCCGTGGCCGGATGCATTGCCCTGCCACTGCGCTAGGTCCGCTCCCCACCGGCGTTTTGAATGCCGGTGCATGCCGGTCAATGCCGGACACCGCGCTGTGGGGATCGGGTCGTTTGAACCATGCCTTGCAATCGTGGTCAGTGTTGCAAGTTCGGTATGTTTGCGAACTTGCATTGTCATCCATGACACCTTGCGGTAACGGTTCCGGCATGCGTCCGGCGCAGCCACGGCGCCGGAACCCTTCCGCACCAATCAATCAAAGGACAATTCCATGAACCAGAATCTGAACGGCACGCGTGTTGCCATATTGCTAACCGACGGCTTCGAGCAGGCCGAACTGACCGGCCCGCAGGAAGCGCTGCAGCAGGCCGGCGCGGTGACGACCATCATTTCCAGCAAGCCCGGCAAGGTGCAAGGCTTCAACCATGACGAAAAAGCCGATGCATTTGCCGTCCAGGCAACTTTCGACGATGCCGATGCCGATCCTGACCGGTTCGACGCGGTATTGCTGCCGGGCGGCGTCATGAATGCCGACCAGATCCGCATCCTGCCGCAGGCGCAGGCCTTCGTGCAGGCAATCGATGCGGCGCACAAGCCGCTGGCGGTCATCTGCCACGGCGCCTGGCTGCTGATATCGGCCGGTCTCGTCGACGGGCGCAGCCTGACGTCATGGCCGACGCTGCAGGACGATATCCGCAATGCCGGCGGCACCTGGCTCGACTCGGAAGTGGTGCAGGATCAGAACTGGGTCAGCAGTCGCAAGCCGGCCGACATACCGGCCTTCAACGAAAAGCTGATGGACATGCTGGGCAGCCGTTTCCAGGCGAATGCACAAGCGGGTAGCCAGCCAGGCGCGAGCGCCAACGCGACACCTTGAGGCGATTCGGCGAATCGGGTCGACCGGATCGGCCGGAATTTGTGGTTTTTCCAGCAAAATCGATCGAGACTGTGGAATCAGGTAAACCAAAACACTTTGCCATGCGTTAGAGCACCACGCCCATCGAGGGACTTGCCGGCAACGATGTGTCTGCCGGCTGCCTGCGTGATGTGGTATTTCGAGCTGTGTGCATGGAAAAGGTATCCGATGGCTTACCCGATTTCGGGAGGCGGCGAGTACCGGCCGGGCCTGCAAAATGCCTTTTGGCGTGCAGGCCGCGCACTAGTTCCCATTTTAAAATTACGGAGAAACCCAATGAAAAAAGCGCTTCTGATCCTCGCACTGCCCCTGATCCAATTCGCCGCGACCCAGTCTTTTGCCGCTGATGCAGCCGCTCCGGCAGCCGCAAAAACCCGCGTCGAAGTCAAGGAAGAAGCCAAGGTCTCGGCAAAGTCCGGCGACACAGCAACCAAGACCGGCGAAGCAGGTCCTGCTGCAGTCATCGACAAGAAAGCCGCTGCCGGCACCAAGACCCGCAAGGAAGTCAAGGACGACACCAAGGCAGCTGCCAAGGCTGGCGAACTGCCAAAAGCCGGCGAAGCCGCTGCTGCACAAGAAGTCGACAAGAAGCCAACGAGCACCAAAGCCCGCGCTGATGTCAAGGTCGGCGCCAAGGCTGCTGCCGGCGACAAGGAAGTCAAGATCGGTAGCGACAACACCAAGACCGGTCATTAATCGTCACTGACGACCTGATGCCCGACTGAAGCAGCCCTGCCGTGACGGCAGGGCCGATGCCAAGGTTGAAAAATGCGCGACCGGGAAACCGGTGGCGCATTTTTTTTGCAGGCCGATTTTTTGCACGCCGATCGGCGCGGGTCCGTTGCAACGCACAGGCTGCGCTGCAGCCGGCCCTGTGGATACGGTCACTTTGAACCGGTCTTGTCAAACCGGACAGGGCAACCTGTTCGTTCTCACGCGGCTCCGGCCGCGGCGCTGCCCGCGATGGCCTGCGTGCGCAGTTCCAGCCAGGCGCGCGCTGCGCCGGTGACGTGGGGCAGCAGGCGGCTGCGCACCGTCGCATGATAGTCGTCGATCCAGGCGACCTCGTCGGCGCGCAGCAAGGACCGGTCCATGCAGCGGGTATCGATCGGACACAGGGTCAGCGTCTCGAAGGCCAGGTACTCGCCGAATTGCGTCGTCTCCACGCTGCGGTTGAGCACCAGGTTCTCGATGCGCACGCCCCATTGCTGCGGCCGGTAGATGCCAGGCTCGATCGAGGTGATCATGCCCGGCTCCATGGCCGTATGCGGCTCCGGCATGGCGGAAGCCGAAATCACCTGGGGGCCTTCATGCACGTTCAGGAAGTAGCCGACGCCATGTCCGGTGCCGTGGCCATAATCGATGCCGGCGGCCCAGATCGGCGCGCGCGCAATCGCGTCGAGCATCGGTGAGCGGGTGCCGCGCGGAAAACGCGTCGACGACAGCGCGATGACGCCCTTCAATACCAGCGTGAAGTCGCGCATCTGCGCCGCCGATGGCGTACCCACCGGCACCACGCGGGTGATGTCGGTGGTGCCGCCAAGGTACTGGCCGCCGGAGTCGATGAGCAACAATCCGTCGCCGGCAATCGTGGCATGCGATTCGGCGCTCGCATGATAGTGCGGCATGGCGCCGTTCGCATTGAAGCCGGCAATCGTGCCGAAGCTGGCGCAGACAAAGCCCGGGCGCAGCGCGCGATGCGACGTGATCCGGGCGTCGATTTCATGTTCGGTGATGGTCTGGCTGGTCAGCGCCGGCTCCAGCCAGGCAAAGAATTCGCACAGCGCCGCACCGTCCTGCTCCATGGTCGCACGCACCTGCGCAGCATCGGCATCGGACTTGCGCGACTTGGCAAAGGTGGTCGGATTGATCGCCTCGATCACGTTGACCCCAGGTGCGACGGCGTCGCGCAGGCCCAGCGTAATACGGCGCGGATCGATCAGCAGGCGGGTTTCGGCTGCCAGCAGCGACAGCGCCACCGGCGCCTGCAGGTACGGCGCCAGCGTCACGCCGTCCCCCGCCAGTGCTGCTGCCACCGTCGGCGGCACCTTGCCGTCAGCCACGAAAAGCGTGGCGGTTTCCAGGCCAATGAGTGCATGGGCGACGAAGACCGGATTGAAGCCGACATCGGCGCCGCGCAGGTTGAACAGGTAGGCGATGTCGTCGAGGGTGGAAATGAAATGTACCTGCGCATCCTGCCGGCTCATGGCCGTGCGCAGATCGGCCAGCTTGTCGGCCCGGCTGCGGCTTGCCTGGGGCGCGGTGTGCTCGTAGATCGCCGGCGTCGGCAGGCCCGGCCGGTCGCTCCAGACCGCATCGATCAGGTCGACATCGGTGCGCAGGCCGATGCCACGCGCCTCCAGCGCCTGCAGCAGCAGGCGCGCCGTTGCCAGGCCGAGCACTGCGCCATCGGCGCCGACGGTCTGGCCGGCAGCCAGGTTCGCCGCCAGCCAATCGATATGCAGGGTGCTGGCGCCGGTCGGTATTTTCATCAGCGCGATGCCGCTGCCGGCCAGTTCTGCTTCGGCCTGCGCCCAGTAGCGGCCGTCCGCCCACAGGCCGGCAAAGTCCGCGGTCACGACGAGCGTGCCGACCGAGCCGGTGAAACCCGACAGCCAGACGCGTGCCTGCCAGCGCGCCGGCAGGTATTCGGACAGGTGCGGGCCCGAGGACGGCACGATCCAGGCAGCCAGGCCACGCTCGGCCATTGCACTGCGCAGCAGGGCGATACGCTGGCGAACGAGCGCGCGGGGTGCGACAAGAGTATCCATTGGTGCCAGTCAAGGTGATGCCGGAGCGGCAATGCTGCAATCATACAGAGGGCGCGCGAGGCTGCGTGACGATGCTGCGCTGCGCCATCGAAAAACCGTGAAAGCTGCGGTGAATCGTCGGTCGAGACCGGCATCGGCGTGCGCTGCGGCTTATCATGCAGACACGCCAGGCGGCAGTAAGACAGACGTAAGCCTCGTGTTGCAGACTCGGGCACGTTCCCCGTAAAAATTCCAGGGTGGGCATCAAGGCGGGCACGGCATTACCTATAACAGCACAGCGCAACAGCGCCGGACCACCGGTGCACGCGCGACTCGACCCACACGACAGTACAAAGGCGGGTATGGAGGAGACATCATCAGGTCCGGGAACGGCAACGTTCCCGCGGCTCTTGCTGCAGCATGCGCGCGAGCGCCCCGGCGCACCCGCGTTTCGCGAAAAGCATCTCGGCATCTGGCAGGCCAGCAGCTGGGCCCATGTTGCCGTCGAAGTGCGGGCTTTTGCCTGCGGGCTGGCTGCACTGGGCTTCAAGCGCGGCATGAATCTGGCCATCATCGGCGACAACCGGCCGCGCCTGTACTGGGCGATGGCCGCAGCCCAGTGCCTGGGCGGCGTGCCGGTGCCGCTGTACCAGGATGCGCCGGCAGCCGACATGGCCTATGTGCTGGAAGACGCCGACATCGGTTTTGCGGTGGTCGAGGACCAGGAGCAGGTCGACAAGCTCTTCGAAATCCGCGATACGCATCCGCACCTGGCGCAGCTGCTGAGCCACATCATCGTCGACGACGAGCGCGGCCTGCGCAACTATGCCCAGGCGCAGCTGCACTCGTTTGCCGCCGTGCAGGCGCTGGGCCGCCGGTATGATGCCGACCATCCGGGTTTCTTCGAGACGCAAGTCGCCGCCGGCCAGACGGGCGACATCGCCGTCATCCTCTATACCTCCGGCACCACCGGCAAGCCCAAGGGCGTCTGTCACTCGCATGCGGCGATGATTGCCACGGCCACCGTGCTGGTCAGGTTCGACGACCTGGGCGCCGCCGACGACGTGCTGTGCTACCTGCCGCTGGCCTGGGTCGGTGACTTCCTCTATTCCTATGCGCAGTCGCATGTCTGCGGCCTGTGCCTGAATTGCCCCGAGTCGCCCGACACGGTGATGACCGACCTGCGCGAAATCGGCCCGACCTATTATTTCGGCCCGCCGCGCGTCTATGAAAACATCCTCACGCAAGTGATGATCCGCATCGAAGACGCCAGCTGGATCAAGCGCGGCCTGTTCCATCATTTCATGGCCGTGGCGCGCCGGGTCGGCATGCGCATCCTCGACCGGCGTGGCGACGTCGGCCTCTGGGACCGGCTGCAATATGCGCTGGGCAGCCTGATCATCTACGGCCCGCTGAAAAACGTGCTGGGCCTGTCGCGCCTTCGCGTGGCCTACACCGGCGGCGAGGCGATCGGCCCGGACCTGTTCGACTTCTACCGGTCGCTGGGCATCAACCTGAAGCAGCTCTACGGCATGACGGAAACCTGCGTGACCGTCTGCATGCAGCAGTCCGGCGATGTCAGGCTCGACACCGTCGGCCGCCCGATGGACGGCGTCGAAGTCAAGATCAACGAGACCGGCGAAGTCATGGTGCGATCAAGGGGCCTGATGACGGCCTACTACAAGCGGCCCGATGCGACTGCCGAGGCGATCGATGCGTCGGGTTTCTTCCATACCGGCGACGCCGGATTCTTCGACGCCGACGGTCACCTGAAGATCATCGACCGCGCCAAGGATGTCGGCAAGATGGCCGGCGGCCTGATGTTCGCGCCCAAGTACATCGAGAACAAGCTGAAGTTTTTTCCGTTCATAAAAGAAGCGGTTGCCTTCGGCGACCAGCGCGAGCAGTGCAATGTCTTCATCAACATCGACATGCATGCGGTGGGCAACTGGGCCGAGCGGCGCGGCCTGGCCTACAGCGGCTACACCGACCTGGCAGCCCTGCCGCAGGTGTATGAACTGGTGGCCGACTGCATCGCCAGGGTCAATGCCGACCTGGCGCAGGATGCGCTTTTGGCCGGCTCGCAGGTACACCGCTTCATGATCCTGCACAAGGAGCTCGATCCGGACGACGATGAACTGACGCGCACGCGCAAGGTCCGGCGCGGCTTCATCGCCGAAAAATACGCGGTGCTGATCGAGGCGCTCTATGCCGGTCGCACCTCGCAATACATCGAGACCCAGGTCAAGTTCGAGGATGGCCGGCACGGCATGGTCGCAGCCGACCTGCAGATTCGCGACGTGCAGGTCTATCCGGCAGCTGTTGCGCCGGTGGCCATGAAGCGGGCGGCATGATGCAGGCGCCCGACATGCACACCCCCGCCACACCCGCCGTACCCGTCGCACCGGCTTCGGGAACCGGGCGCCGCATCGGCGAGGTGATCCTCAGTCTGAACAACATCTCGCTGGCTTTTGGCGGCGTCAAGGCGCTGACCAACATCTCCTTCGACGTGAAGCAGCACGAGATCCGCGCCATCATCGGCCCCAACGGCGCGGGAAAAAGTTCGATGCTCAACGTGATCAACGGCGTCTACCATCCGCAGCACGGCGAGATCGTCTTCGACGGCGTCTCGCGCCGCGCCATGCAGCCGGCGAAGATCGCCCGCCAGGGCATTGCCCGCACCTTCCAGAACATCGCGCTCTTCAAGGGCATGACAGTGCTCGACAACATCATGACCGGGCGGAACACCCTGATGCGTTCGAGCTTCCTCGCCAACGCGCTCTGGTTCGGCCCGGCCCGCAAGGAAGAAATCGCCCATCGCGAAAAAGTCGAGGAAGTCATCGATTTCCTGGAAATCCAGCACATCCGCAAGACGCCGGTGGGACGCCTGCCCTATGGCCTGCAAAAGCGCGTCGAACTGGCGCGCGCGCTGGCCGCCGAGCCGCGACTGCTGCTGCTGGACGAACCGATGGCCGGCATGAACGTGGAAGAAAAGCAGGACATGTGCCGCTTCGTGCTGGATGTAAACGACCAGTTCGGCACCACGATCGTTTTGATCGAACATGACATGGGCGTGGTGATGGATATCTCCGACCGGGTGGTGGTGCTCGATTACGGCAAGAAGATCGGCGACGGCACGCCCGACGAGGTGATGAACAATCCGGATGTGATCAGGGCGTACCTCGGCACCTCGCACTAATCGGAACTTGGCTGCACGAAACTTAGCTGCAGGACACGCTGCAGGACAGACGGATCGGAACCAGACAACCATGCAATTCTTTTTCGAAGTACTGATCACGGGAATGCTCTCCGGCCTGATGTATTCGCTGGTGGCGCTGGGTTTCGTGCTGATCTACAAGGCATCCGGCGTGTTCAATTACGCACAGGGCGCGATGGTGTATTTCGCCGCACTGGCCACCGTCGGCATGATCGACTGGGGCATGCCGCTGTGGGCGGCTGTCATCGGCGCGTTCTTCGTGATGATTGCGGTGGGCCTGTCGACCGAACGGCTGGTATTGCGAAAGCTGGTCAACCAGCCGCCGATCACGCTGTTCATGGCCACCATCGGCCTGGCGTTTTTTCTCGAAGGACTCGGGCCGCTGTTGTTCGGCAGCGGCGTGCGGCCGATCAACCTGGGTATCGTCGATGAGCCGATTGCTTCCATCATGACGCGCTTCGGCATCGGCATCTCCAAGTTCGACCTGTTCGCCTCCGGCATGGTGCTGCTGCTGGTGACCCTGCTGGCGCTGTTTTTCCAGAAGACGAAAATCGGCCGGGCCCTGCGTGCGGTGGCCGACGACCATCAGGCAGCGCTCTCTTTAGGCATACCGCTGCAGCACATCTGGGCAATCGTCTGGGGCGTGGCCGGTTTCGTGGCGCTGGTGGCGGGGCTCTTGTGGGGTTCGCGCAATGGCGTGCAGTTCGCGCTGACGCTGACCGCCTTGAAGGCGCTGCCGGTGCTGATCCTGGGCGGCTTTACTTCCGTGCCCGGTGCGATCGTCGGCGGCCTCATCATCGGCGCCTCCGAAAAGCTGGCGGAGATCTATTTGCCGCCGCTGATGCAGGATGCCTTCGGCGGCAATTTCGGCGGCATCGAGGGCTGGTTTCCGTATGTGTTCGCGCTGCTGTTCCTGCTGGTGCGCCCGGAAGGGCTGTTCGGCGAAAAGCACATCGATCGCGTTTAATGTCGCCTTCGAGATCACGTTCGAGGTCACGTTCGAGGTCACATTTGAAGTCGCGTTGCAAAGAAGAGGACACTGATGTTTTATCGTGAAGCCGGCCAGTTCAAGACCAGCTATGTCGCCGACGGGCAGATCTTCCCGATCCGGCAGGACCGCATCGGCATGCTGCTGGTGCTGGCGGTGGCTTTCGTCGGCATTCCGCTGTTGGCCAGCGAATACTGGTTTTCCGCGATCCTGATGCCGTTCCTGGTGCTGGCGCTGGCGGCGTTGGGTCTCAACATCCTAACCGGTTATGCCGGCCAGCTTTCGCTCGGCTCGGCGGCTTTCATGGCAGTGGGCGCTTATGCCGCCTACAATTTCCAGTTGCGCATCGACGGCATTCCGATACTGGTGTCCTTCATCCTGGCCGGCCTGTCGGCGGCTGCAGTCGGTGTGCTGTTCGGCCTGCCGTCGCTGCGCATCAAGGGGTTTTATCTGGCGGTCGCAACCCTTGCGGCGCAGTTCTTCGTGGTCTGGGTGCTGACCAAGTTCGCCTGGTTTTCCAACAACAGTTCGTCCGGCGTCATCAGCGCGCAAAAGATCGAGATCCTCGGCTATGCCATCAATTCGCCGGTGCGCAAGTACCTGTTCGTGCTGGCGATCGTCTGCGTCATGGCGCTGCTGGCCAAGAACCTGGTGCGCTCCTCGACCGGGCGCGCCTGGATGGCGGTGCGCGACATGGACGTGGCCGCCGAAGTGATCGGCATACCGCTGATGAAGACCAAGCTGCTGGCCTTTGCCGTCAGCTCCTTCTACTGCGGCGTGGCCGGCGCGCTGTATGCGTTCTGTTACCTGGGCTCGGTCGAGCCGGACGGCTTTTCGCTCGACCTGTCGTTTCGCATCCTCTTCATGATCATCATCGGCGGCGTCGGCAGCATCCTCGGATCGTTCCTGGGTTCGGCCTTCATTTTGCTGCTGCCGATCATGCTCGACAATCTGCTGCCGCCGCTGGCGGCGCTGCTGCACCTGCCGTTCACCAATGCAGCGGTGTCGCATATCCAGCTGATGATGTTCGGCGCGCTGATCATCTTTTTCCTGATCGTCGAGCCGCATGGCCTGGCTCGGCTGTGGCAGATCACGAAAGAGAAACTGCGCCTGT
>JANXSS010000108.1 GCA_025356535.1 Herminiimonas sp. | reverse complement strand
GGCCGCGCAGCTGTGCGGCCAGGTGCTGCGGCGCGCGGCGCGGCGCGGCAAGTACCTTTTGCTCGAATTCGACCATGGCACGCTGATCCTGCATCTCGGCATGTCCGGGCACCTGCGCATCCTGCCCAATCCGACGCTGCCGCAAAAACATGACCATTTCGATCTCGAAGTCGGTGCGCAGCTCATGCGCCTGACCGATCCAAGACGTTTCGGCGCGGTGCTCTGGCATCCGTCAACTGATGGCGACGTGACGACGCATCTGCTGCTGCGCGGACTCGGCGTCGAACCGCTCGAAGCCGGTTTTTCGGCGCAGCTGCTGTTCCAGAAGACCCGCGGCCGCACGGCCCCGATCAAGCAAGTGTTGTTGGCTGGTGACATCGTGGTTGGCGTCGGCAACATCTATGCCTCCGAAAGCCTGTTTCGAGCTGGTATCAATCCGAAGACGCCGGCAGGCCGTATCGGCCTGGTGCGCTACCTGAAGCTCGAAGCCGCGATTCGCGACATTTTGGCAGCCGCCATCCTGCAGGGCGGCAGTACGCTGCGCGACTTCGTCGGCGCCGACGGGCAGTCCGGCTACTTCCAGCAGAGCTATTTCGTCTACGACCGCGGCGGCCAGCCCTGCCGCCTCTGTACCGGTACGGTGCGCCAGATCCGCCAGGGCCAGCGCTCCACCTTTTATTGCGTTAATTGTCAAAAGTGAGCGCCAGTGCTAGATTCAAGTGTTGACGCAAAGCAATAAGAGGAAATCGTGGGCATGCTGACCGAAACTTTCAACCGCTACAGCAGCTGGCGCAGCGCCGTCTCGGCCGCGCTCGAGGACTACCGGCACGGCATCGACCATGCCGATGTGAGCGATGCGGCCAGCCATGCGGGCATCAGCCAGATGCAGGCACGCCTGGCCGACGACAGGCTGACGGTTGCTTTCGTCGCCGAATTCTCGCGTGGCAAGTCGGAACTGATCAATGCGATCTTTTTCGCCGACTACGGCCAGCGGATCCTGCCGTCGTCGGCCGGGCGCACCACCATGTGTCCGACCGAACTGCAGTATGACGAGCGTCTGCCGCCCTGCATCCGGCTGTTGCCGATCGAAACCCGTGCCGATGCGCGCAGCATTGCCGACTTCAAGACACTGCCCGAGGCCTGGCAGGTGCTGCCGCTCGAACTGGCGTCCGCCGAGAGCATGCGCGAAGCCTTCCGCCAGGTCAGCCTGACGCGGCGCGTGCCGGTGGCGCAGGCGAGCGCCTATGGGCTGTTCGACGCCGACGACCCCGAAGCGGTGCGCAGCCTCGACGCCGACGGCACGGTCGAGATTTCGCTGTGGCGGCATGCGCTCGTCAACTTTCCGCATCCGCTCCTCAAGCAAGGTTTGGTGATCATCGACACGCCGGGCCTGAACGCCATCGGCAGCGAGCCGGAACTGACCCTGAACCTGATACCGAACGCGCATGCGGTGCTGTTCGTGCTGGCAGCCGACACCGGCGTGACCAAAAGCGACATCGCGCTCTGGCGCGACCATATCGGCGGGGCCGGCGCGGGTCGCATGGTGGTTCTCAACAAGATCGACAGCATGTGGGATGAATTGCGCACCGGCGCCGAAGTCGACCAGCAGATCGCCTCCCAGGCCGCAGCCGTTGCCCAGGTGCTGGAGCTGACGCCGGCGCAGATCTTTCCGGTATCGGCCCAGAAGGGGCTGGTGGCGAAAATCCAGAAGGACGCGCTGCTGCTGGAAAAAAGCCGGCTGCCGGCGCTGGAAGACGCACTGTCCCGGCAGCTTGTCCCGGCGCGCCAGGACATCGTGCGCCGGCAACTGGTGCAGGAACTCGATGTGCTGTGCGCCTCGCGCCGCGCGTTGATCGATGCGCGGCTGCGCAATGTGGTCGAACAGCTGTTCGAACTCAAGAGCCTGCGCGGCAAGAACCAGAAGATCGTGCTGCACATGATGGCGCGCATCGATATCGAAAAGAAGGAGTTCGACGACAGCCTGTACAAGCTGCAGGCAACCCGCGCCGTCTTTGCGCGCCTCTCCGACGAGGTTTTCGCAAGCCTTGGCATGTCGACGCTCAACCGTGACATTCGTGTTGCACGCGAGGCAATGGATGACAGTTTCTTTTCGAGCGGCCTGCGCCAGGCAGTGCGCCAGTTCTTCCAGCAGGTGCATGCAAACCTGATTCTGTCGGGGCAGAAGACCGACGAGATCGGTGAAATGATGACGGTGATGTACCGGAAATTTTCGACCGAACACGGCCTGGCGGTGTCGACGCCGATGCCGCTGTCGCTCGACAAGTACCGCAGGGAGATCATGGCCATCGATGCGATCTACCAGAAGCAGTTCGGCGCCGCGGCGATCCTGACGACGCCGCAGGTGTCGCTGATGCAGAAGTTCTTCGATTCGATTGCCTCGCGCGTCAAACAGAGTTTCGTGCTGGCCAACCGCGATGTCGAAACGTGGTTGAAGGTGGTGATGGCGCCGCTCGAAGCGCAGATACAGGAGCACAAGGAACAGCTGCGCCGGCGCAAGCAATCGATCGAGCGGGTGCATCTGGCAACCGGCAGCCTGGAAGAAAAAGTGCAGGTGCTCGAATCGCTGCAGGCAGAGCTCGACGGGCAGAAAGCCGAACTGGGGCGCCTGGAAGCGGCGCTGCGCCAGACGGTCAGCCCGGCAGCCGTTGCCGATGCCAGTTCCGGCGTCGCAGCCTGGTGAAACGTGTCGTGCCACAAGACGCCGGGGGCGTCGACACCGTAGCCGATCGCCTGGCCGATCCGAGTTTCGCCGCCGACCTGGTCGCGTGGCAAAGGCAGCACGGCCGCCACAACCTGCCATGGCAGAACACGACCGATGCCTACCGCATCTGGCTCTCCGAAATCATGCTGCAGCAGACGCAGGTCGCCGCCGTGATCCCGTATTACCGCAAGTTCCTGCTGCGCTTTCCGAACGTCGAGGCGCTCGCTGCAGCGCCTGCCGAAGACGTCATGGCGCACTGGAGCGGACTGGGCTACTACTCGCGTGCGCGCAACCTGCACCGTTGCGCGCAGCAGGTGGTGGCGCGCCATGGCGGCGTCTTCCCGGCCGATCCCGCGGCACTGGCAGAGTTGCCCGGCATCGGACGCTCGACGGCCGCCGCGATCACGGCATTTGCCTACGGCACGCGGGCGGCGATCATGGATGGCAACGTCAAGCGCGTCTTCGCCAGGGTCTTTGGCATCGATTCCTATCCGGGTGAACGAACCACCGAAGCGCAGTTGTGGAAACTGGCCGTGGCATTGCTGCCGCCGGAACCCGGCGCTGCTGACGCGCATGCAAAAGCCGCGACGATGGCGCAGATGCAGTCCTACACGCAAGGCCTGATGGACCTGGGCGCAACGCTATGCACCCGCAGCAGACCGGCCTGCGAGCGCTGTCCGCTGGCAGCACGCTGCGTTGCCCTGGCGACCGGCCGCACCGCCGTACTGCCGGTGCGCAAGCCGTCGAAGGCGACGCCGCAAAAACATGCGGTGATGCTGGTGGTGACGCATCGCCGCCAGGTCCTGCTGCAGCAGCGTCCCGACAGCGGCATCTGGGGCGGATTGCTGTCGCTGCCGGAACTCGATGGCTTCACGGCGGACCTGCCGGAACCGGGCGACGACGCCGCCGCGCGGGCTGTGCAGCAGGCAGCCATTGCGCACAGCATTGCCCGATTCGGCGAGATCGACGCCTGCAAACCGCTGCGAGCGTTTTCGCACGGCTTCACGCACTTCAAACTCCATGTCGTGCCGTATCAGGTGACGCTGTCGAGGCGCCTGGAGATGGCTGGCGAGACCGGCCATGTCTGGCTGGCGCTCGAGCGGATCGAGGCGGCGCCGCTGCCGGCGCCGGTCAAGAAACTGCTGCTGTCGTTGTTCGGGAGCGACGATCTGTTTGCCTGAGCCGGCGCGGCCACGGTTGTTTTCATCTGCCGCTCAATTCCCGGTGCCGCAGCAGCACCCGTTCGGCCGGGCTGAAATAGGCTGCCAGCTGCTCGGTGAAATAGATCGAACGATGCTGGCCGCCGGTGCAGCCGATGGCAACCGTGAGATAGCTGCGGTTGTCGCGCTTGAAGGACGGCAGCCATTTTTCGACGAAGCCGCGGATGTCGGCAAGCAGTGCGCCGGCTTCGGGTTGCGCTGCCAGAAAAGCGGCCACCGCCGCGTCGCGGCCGGTCATGGCGCGCAGCGTGATGTCGTAGTAGGGGTTGGGCAGCATGCGCACGTCGAACACCAGGTCGGCGTCGAGCGGCACGCCGAACTTGAAGGCAAACGATTCGAACAGCAAGGTCAGCGGCGCGCGCTCGGTATCGACCAGGTCTTTCAACCACAGGCGCAGCTTGCTGGCCGACAGGCCGGAGGTGTCGACCACGTGACCCAGGCCCTCGATGGTGGCCAGCATCTCCCGCTCCTTGAGGATGCATTCGATCAGGGTCGGCCGGTCGGCCGGGTCCTGTCCGGCGCGCACCCGGTGCGACAGCGGATGGCTGCGCCGGGTCTCGGAAAAACGGGCGATCAGCGACTCGGTTTTTGCCGTGAAGAACAGCACCTTGACGTCATGGCCTTCGGCCTTCAGAAGCCGGATGTCGGCCGGCAGGCCGGCCAGCGAATCGGCGCTGCGCGCATCCATCGCGATGGCCAGCGCGGAGGCGCCTTCGCCTTCGTCCATGCGGGTGGCGACAAGCGCGCGCAAGAGGGTGGGCGGCAGATTGTCGACGCAGAAGTAACCTGCATCCTCCAGGGAGTTCAGCCCGACCGATTTGCCCGAGCCGGAAATGCCGGTGATGAGAATAATTCGCATGGGAAAGTATATTACAGGAACGTCGCCGCGGCTGCGGCTGCAACTGCCCGGCAAGGCATCCCGACAGTTGGCCCTGTCGTCGCGTTTGTCGGACCGCTGGAACCCTTGCCCCTGCCTTAGTCGGCGTCCATCGCCTTTTGCTGGCGTTCCATGAACTCTTTGAGGGTGTCGATGCCGCGAAGTTGCAGGATCGTGTTGCGCACGGCGGCTTCGAGCAGCACCGCGAGGTTGCGGCCGGCTTCGACCGGTATGACGACCTTGCGAATCGGCAGGCCGAGCACATCCTGGGTTTGCGAATGCAGGGGCAGGCGCTCGTAGTTTTCTTCGAGGGTGCTGCGCCGTACCAGGTGGACGATGAGTTTGAGGCGCATCTTGCGGCGCACGGCGGTCTCGCCGAAGATGGTCTTGATGTCGAGCAGGCCGAGGCCGCGCACTTCCAGGAGATTTTGCAGCAGCGGCGGACAGCGGCCTTCGATCATGTTGGGCGCAATGCGGGCAAATTCGACGGCGTCGTCTGCCACCAGGCCATGGTCGCGCGAGATCAGTTCCAGGCCCAGTTCGCTTTTGCCCAAGCCCGATTCGCCGGTGATCAGCACGCCCACACCCAGCACGTCCATGAAGACGCCGTGCATGGTCATGCGCTGCGCCAGCTTTTTCGACAGATACACGCGCAGGTAATCGATGACCTGCGCCGCCGGCAGTGGCGTGGAAAACAGCGGAATGTTCTTTTCGTCGCAGATCGCCAGGATGTAGGCCGGTGTTTCCAGGCCCTGGGCGATGATGAAGGCGGGTGGCTCGCCGGCCACCAGTTCCTCGGTCTGGTGCACCCGGGCGGCGGCCGACAGGCGCCGGTAATATTCGGTTTCCTGGTGGCCGAATACCTGGATGCGGCCCGGATGGATCAGGTTGACGTGGCCGACCTGGTCGGCAGCCGAGGTGGCGTCGCCGGTGATGCGGCGTTCGCCACCCGGAAAGCCGGCAAACCAGCCCAGCTGCAGCGACTCCCGATTGTCGTCGTAGAGTTGTTGGATCGTCAGCAGCGTGCTCGAGTGCATTGTGGTTTCTGGTTGGTCAGGACATGCTTTGGAGGCTGGGTTGCCAGCTCACGATGCGGGCATGCACGGTTGCCGCATCGGGCGCGGTGAGCAGCGCGTCGCGAAAGGCGACATCGGAAAACATTTCGGCGATTTCCGACAGGATCTCGAGGTGCTGTTGCGTCACGTGGTCCGGTATCAGCAGAAACACCATCAGGCTGACCGGCAACTGGTCGGGCGACTCGAAGGGAATCGGCTCGGCCAGGCGCACGAAGGCGGCGATCGGCGCCTTCAAGCCCTTGACCCGGCCATGCGGCACCGCCACCCCGTGGCCAAGGCCGGTGGAGCCGAGCCGCTCGCGCGCAAACAGGTTGTCGGAGACCGACGAGCGGGCGATGCCGGCATTGTTTTCGAAGATCAGGCCGGCCTGTTCGAACGCCCGTTTCTTGCTCGATACATCGAGGTCGAGCACGACGTTCTGGAGGGAGAGTATCTGGCTGAAATAAGTCATGGCGTAGTGCGAAAAAGAGATTCTGATAAGAATTATATGCGCGATTGATCGCGCACCCCCACGTCTCCGTGTGAACAATCATGAAACGTTGCTTTGTGTCTACTGCCGTGCATTGCGGCCGTTCGGCGGACGCTGACCGGTCGAGAAATTGCTGCGCCACGGGTTGATGTCGATGCCGCCGCGGCGGGTATAGCGTGCATACACTGCCAGTTTCTGGGGCCGGCACTGGCGCAGGATATCGACGAAGATCCGTTCGACGCACTGCTCGTGAAATTCATGATGCTCGCGAAAACCGATCAGGTATTTCAGCAAACCTTCCTGGTCGATCGGCGCGCCGACGTAATGGATCTGCACCGTGCCCCAGTCCGGCTGGCCGGTCACCAGGCAGTTCGATTTGAGCAGGTGCGACAGCAGCGTTTCCTCGACCGGCGCTGCGTCCCGGCTGGCCGAGAGCAGTTGCGCATCCGGCGCATAGCGATCGACCTCGATGTCGAGCCGGTCCAGGAGCAGGCCGTCGAGTTCGCTCATGCGCAGCTTGTCGAACATGTCGGGCGTGACCAGCGTTACCTGTACCGGTGCGCCGAAGCCGGCCGACAGGTCGGCGCGCAGCAGCTCCAGAAAGGCATCGGCGCCGGCCAGGCGCGTCTGGTTGAAGGCATTCAGGTACAGCTTCAGCGATTTCGATTCGACGATGTTGGGTGAATCCGCCGGCACGGTGATGCTGACGATGCCGACCTGCGGCTTGCCGCGCAGGTTCAGCCACGAGACTTCGTAGGCATTCCAGATGTCGATGCCAAAGAACGGCAGCGTGCCAAAGACGCCGAGTTCATCGCGTTTCGGCTTGCGGGCAATCGGAAACAGCAGGCCGGCGTCGTACTGGGTGACGTAGGCGGCGGGCTTGCCGAGCGGCGAGTCGGTCGGCGCACCGGCGCCGCCTGCTGGCGGAATGGATGGAATGGTCATTGGACAGCCTCGGGCTGGCGCAGGAAAAAACGCGCAATCCGATATTTTGACAGATCAATGGGCCGGCGTTCATCTGCCCGACGCCGCTCGCATGCGGACCGGTGCGCCGGGCGGTCAGGACTGCAGCTTGAAAGGATTGAAATTGGTGCCACGGTCGAAGTAATTCTCGTTTTCCCTGGCCTTCAAAAAATTCACGACACGGTAAGTAACCGGCGTCATCACGACTTCCCAGCCGGTCTTTAAAAAGTATTGGGCAATTATTACAGCCACCAATTGCTGGTGCGACCAGATACCGTAAAAAGCGATGACATAGAACAAGCTTGAATCAACCAGCTCGCCGCAGATGGTCGAGCCGATGGTGCGGGCCCAGAGGTGCTTGCCGTTGCTCTTGAGCTTCATCTTTGCCATGACAAAGCTGTTGACGAAGCTGCCGGCCCAGAATGCCGTGATCGACCCGAGGATGATGCGCGGCGTGTTGCCGAAGACCGCAGCCAGATGCGTCTGGTAGGTCGCGTTGAAGGGGTCGGCCGCCGGTGGCAGGGCCAGCACCACCGTTGCCATCAGGGCGGCAAAGACCAGGGCGCCGAAGCCGGCCCAGATGACGCGGCGGTCGCGGCCGTAGCCATAAACTTCGGTCAGGATGTCGCCGAAAATATATGACACCGGGAAGAACAGCACGCCCGCGCCGAAGGTCACGGTGCCGAAAACCGGCAGCGTGACCTCGGCAGCCTTGGCCGCGCCGATCAGGTTCGAGCACAGCAGGATCGTGACGAAGGCGGCCATCACGAAGTCGTAATACCGGTACTGTTTCGGCTGCAGGCCCGCGGCCAGGCCGCCTTGCGGCGACTGCGGCGGCGGCTTGCGGGTCGGCGTGCTCATGAGACTTCCTTTGGGATCAACGGTGGTTACAGAAACAGCTTGTATACAGGATTGTCGCTCTCGTCCCAGAACCGATAACCGAGCCCTGCCAGAAATGCCTGGAAGGCCGTCATGTCGGCGGCCGGCACCTGCAGGCCGACCAGGATGCGGGCGACATCGCCGCCCTGGTTGCGGTAATGGAACAGGCTGATGTTCCAGTTCGG
>JANXSS010000425.1 GCA_025356535.1 Herminiimonas sp. | reverse complement strand
CGGCCGGTGGTGGTCGACGACGACGACGACACCGTGGTCGAACTGAGCGACGGCGGCGAGCCGATGGGTGCGCAAAAACGCGGCTACGAGGAAAACCTCGATGCGGCAAAGACGCTGGCAAGGCAGGACCCGAAGGTGGTGGCCAACGTGGTGAAGGCATGGGTCGGAAATGAGTGACGAAGGTACACAGAAGGCGGCGATCCTGCTGCTGGCGCTGGGCGAGGACGAGGCGGCCGAAGTGATGAAATTCCTCGGTCCGCGCGAAGTGCAGAAGATCGGCGCGGCGATGTCGGCCATGAAGGCGGTGCAGAGCGAGGAACTCGAATCGGTTCTGGAAGACTTTCGCAGCAAGACCGAGCAGAACACCTCCATCGGCCTGGATTCGGACGAATACATCCGCTCGGTGATGACCAAGGCGCTGGGCGACGACAAGGCGTCGTCGCTGCTCAACCGCATTCTCGGCCAGCGCGACGCCTCCGGCATCGAAAGCCTCAAATGGATGGATGCGCAATCGGTGGCCGACCTGATCCGCAACGAGCATCCGCAGATCATCGCCACCATCCTTGTGCATCTGGAGCGCTATCACGCCTGCGAGACGCTCGGCCATTTTACCGAGCGGCTGCGCAACGACGTGGTGCTGCGCATTGCCACGCTCGACGGCGTGCAGCCGGCGGCGCTGCGGGAATTGAACGAAGTGCTGACCAAGCTTTTGACCGGCAACGAGAGCCTGAAGAAAAAGCCGATGGGCGGCGTGCGCGCGGCCGCCGAGATCCTCAACTTCCTCTCCGGCGAAAACGAAGCCTCGGTCATGAGCAACCTGAAGAACTACGATGGCGACATGGCGCAGAAGATCATGGACGAGATGTTCGTCTTCGATAACATCAACGACATCGACGACCGCGGCATCCAGGTCATGCTGCGCGAAGTGCAGTCCGAGTCCCTGATCGTCGCCTTGAAGGGCGCCAGCCAGGAACTGCGCGAAAAGATTTTCAAGAACATGTCGCAGCGCGCCGCCGAAATGATGCGCGAGGACCTGGAATCGAAGGGCCCGGTGCGCCTGTCGGAAGTCGAGGCGCAACAGAAGGAAATCCTGCAGGTGGTGCGCCGCCTGGCAGACGAAGGCCAGATAATGCTGGGCGCGAAAGGCGACGACGCTTATGTCTGAAGGTTTGCCGAAAGAGCAGCAGTCGGCCTACCAGCGCTGGGAGCTGGCGTCCTTCAACGTCGAGCGTCCGGCTGCCCGCGCCGCCGTGGCGCCGGCGTCCGTCAGCGAGGCCGACCTGGACGCGATCCGCGAGCAGGCGCGCGAGGAAGGCTATGCGCTCGGCATGGCGCAGGGACACGCCGCCGGTCTCGACATCGGCCGGGTCGAGTCGGCCCAGGAGATGCTGCACCTGCAGCAGATCGCCCAGGGTTTCGGTGACGAGATTAGCCGCGCCAACGAAGTCATCGCACAGGAAATGCTCGACCTTGGCCTCGACCTGGCCAAGGCGATGCTCAAGACCGCCCTGGAGGTGCGCCCGGAGCTGGTGCTGCCGGTGGTGGCCGAAGCGATCCGCTACCTGCCCAGCCTGCAGCAGCCTGCTTTGCTGTTCCTGCATCCGGCCGATGCACAGCTTGCGCGCGAATTCATCGGCGAAGAACTGGGCAAGGCCGGCTGGCGCATCACCGAAGACACCCATCTGGAACGCGGCGGCTGCCGCGTCGAGACACCGTCGAACCAGATCGATGGCTCGATGCAGTCACGCTGGCAGCGCATCGCCGCCGCCCTTGGCCGCAACGCCGACTGGCTGGCGCAATGACGACCGAGCACGCGCCGTCGGCCGGCACGGCCGCCGGCTACAGCACCAGCACCACCACTGCCAGCACGAGCGCAGCGCCCCTGTCGGCAAACCACGTGCGCTGGAAAGCCTACCTGCGCGACTGCCGCGAACTGCTGGCAATCGCCGAGCCGCTGCAGGTATCGGGGCGCGTCACGCGCGTGGCCGGCCTGGTGATGGAAGCCGTCGGCCTGAAGCTGGCCGTCGGCAGCGCCTGCACCGTGCCGCTGCCAAATGGCGCACGCATCGAAGCCGAAGTCGTGGGGTTCCAGGACGAGCGGATTTTTCTCATGCCGCAAAGCGATGTCGAGGGCATCGTGCCCGGCACCCGCGTCTACCCGGTCGAAGTCGTGCATTCGCTGCCGCGGGTCGGATCGGTGGCCCATCCGCGCCGGCGGCCGAGCGACCGCGGCCGCCATCTGCCGGTCGGCGATGAATTGCTCGGCCGGGTGCTCGACGGCGCCGGCCGTCCGCTCGACAGCCTCGGCCCCCTGAACGCCGCGCATGCAGCGCCCTTGAACGTGCGGGCGGCAAATCCGCTGGGCCGCGCGCCGATCGTCGATGTGCTGGATGTGGGCGTGCGGGCGATCAACAGCATGCTCACGGTCGGACGCGGCCAGCGCATGGGACTGTTTGCCGGCTCCGGCGTCGGCAAGAGCGTCCTGCTCGGCATGATGGCGCGCTATACGACCGCCGACGTCATCGTGGTCGGCCTGATCGGCGAGCGCGGCCGCGAGGTCAAGGAATTCATCGAGCAGATCCTCGGGCCCGAGGGCCTGGCGCGCTCGGTCATCGTGGCCGCGCCGGCCGACACGCCGCCGCTCATGCGCCTGCAGGGCGCGGCCTACACCACCGCGATTGCCGAACACTTCCGCGACCAGGGCAAGCATGTGCTGATGATCATGGATTCGCTGACGCGCTATGCCATGGCGCAGCGCGAGATCGCACTGGCCATCGGCGAGCCGCCCGCCACCAAGGGCTATCCGCCATCGGTATTTGCCAAGCTGCCGGCCTTGGTCGAGCGGGCCGGCAACGGCCGCGAAGGCGGCGGCTCGATCACCGCGTTCTATACGGTGCTGACCGAGGGCGACGACCAGCAGGACCCGATTGCCGACGCCGCCCGCGCAATTCTCGACGGCCATATCGTCCTGAACCGCAAGCTGGCC
The DNA here is from genome assembly GCA_025356535.1 of Herminiimonas sp. Classification (GTDB taxonomy): domain Bacteria; phylum Pseudomonadota; class Gammaproteobacteria; order Burkholderiales; family Burkholderiaceae_D; genus JANXSS01. The sequence goes on along the minus strand of JANXSS010000425.1, from coordinate 3,556 downwards.
GAAGCCGGCCACTATCCGGCCATCGACGTCGAGCAATCGATCAGCCGCGCCATGCACAGCATCACCACGCCGCAGCATCAGGCGCTGACACGGCGCGTCAAGCAACTGACCTCGCGCTACGAGCGCAATCGGGACCTCATCAGCGTGGGCGCCTACAGCCCCGGCAGCGATCCGGTGCTGGATGAGGCGATCCTGCTCAATCCGAAGATCGAGAATTTCCTGCAGCAGGGCATCCATGAGCGGGCCGGCCTTGCCGAGAGCTTGGGCCAACTTGCCTCTCTTTTCTCGTGATGGGCCGGCCTTGCACGCACCTATAATTTCCTCCAATGGCAAATCCTTCCGCGCTTGAAACCCTGATCGAACTGGCAACGACCGAAACCGAGGACGCGGCGAAGCGGCTCGGCCTGGCCGTCAAAGCCGCCGCCGACACCGAGAGCAAGCTGGCGCTGCTGCAGGGCTACCGCGAGGAGTACGCAGCGCGCTTCCAGGCCAGCCTGGCGCTGGGCCTGTCGGCAATGGGTTACCGGAATTTTCAGCTGTTCATGGACAAGCTCGACCTGGCGGTGGCCAGCCAGCAGAACGTGGTCAACGAAGCGAAGAAGCGGGTCGAGGAACGGCGCCTGGCATGGCAGGCCGGTGAAAAGAAGCGCATGTCCTACGGCACCCTGGCCAACCGTGCGCAGCAGGAAGAACAGGCGCGCAACAACAAGCGCGACCAGAAGGCGATGGACGAACATGCGGCGCGGCAGCATCTCTTCAAGCGATAGGCGATAGGCGACGGGCGACACACCAAACACGGCACACCAGTCAACGGCGGACACGACATGCAACCATCAACCATCAATCCCCTCTTCGGCACCCAGGCGCCGGCAGCGCCGTCAAAGGCGCAACCGGCCTCGGGCGCGGCTTTCGGCGAGATGCTCTCGCGCGAAATGAGCAGTCGGCAGCCGCCACCTGCCGCGCCGGTGGCACGCCCGCAACAGACGCCGCCATCGGCAGCGCAGGCCGGTGCGCCGCCCCGGCCAGGCCAGCCGCCGGCATCCTCGGCTGCCGACGCCGCAAATGTTCGCGCCCGTCAGGACAGCCAGCGCGCCCAGGATCGCCGCGACGGCACTGCGCAGGCTGACGGCGCCGACCAGACCAGGTCGACGGCCGGCGCCGCCGACGCCGACAGCGGCAATCGCGCCGGCCCTGCAGGCGACGCCGGCAGCGACAAGCGCACCGACAAAGCCACCGGCAAGGCCACCGACAAGGGTGCCAGCGACGACGAGACCGACGCCGCGCCAGTGGCCGGCGACACCGCCGGCGCAGCGGTCGCCGGCACGGCTGCAGCCGCCCTGCTGGCTCTGGTGACGAGCATGGCGCCACGTGCTGCCGTCACGCCGGAAGCCGCCGCAACCACCGCCGAGGCAGCAGCAGACCCGAAACTGGCAGCGCAGAAAAGCGCCGCACTGCTGCCCGGCGGCGCCCGCGACCTCGCCGCCGACGATGCCAGCCAGAGCGATCCGGCATTCGACGCCCTGCTGGCACAGGCCGCCCATGCAACGCAGGCACGGGACGCCGCCCGCGGCGCGCCGGCCGACACCGGCGCCGGGCGCAGCCAGCCACGCGGCCTGCCCGAAGCCGCACCCGACGCTGCGGGCAAGTCGCCTGTCCTGCCGACCGACCTGGCAGCCAGGGCCGAATCGGTGCTGCTGCCAACGGCGGCACAGGCCGCATTCGCGCTCGACGCCGCCAGTGCGCCCGATGGCGCGCTGTCGTCGAGCATTGCAGCAGTCGGCACGGCTGCCGCGGCCGGCGTGATGCAGGCCACCGGCAATGGCGACGACCAATCGCTGGCGCCGCGCGTGGGCACGCCCGCCTGGGACAATGCACTCGGACAGAAAGTCGTCTGGATGGCGGCAGGCGCCGAGCAGAGCGCTTCGCTGACCCTGAATCCACCGGACCTTGGCCCGCTGCAGGTGGTCATCAACGTCAGCAACGCACACGCAGAAGCGACGTTTACGGCAGCGCAGCCGGAAGTGCGGCAGGCACTGGAAGCGGCGATGCCAAAACTGAAAGAAATGCTGGCCGAGGCTGGCATTTCACTGGGCCAGACCAGTGTGGGCGCCGGTTCGCCCGACCAGGGCGGCGCCCAGGCGCAGCAGCAGGCACAGCAGCAGGCGCGCCGCGCCACCGGTCGCAGTGCGGCCGAAGGCGGGCTGGTGCAGCCGGCACGCAGCACGCGTATCGTCACCGGCGGCAACGGCCTGGTCGACACCTTCGCATAGGCCATGCCGGCGCTGCAGCGTGCGATCGTTGTTTTTTCCAACGGCAATCGCATGCCAAAGATGTTTCCCGCAGAATAAAAATGGTTTAATGCCGGATGTGCGGCGATGCAACGGGTCGCCCTGCATCGCGCCGGCGCAGCGCAAGGCGCCGGCGAATCCGTCGATCTGCCGGGCGTTCCCCCCTCTTCTCCGGGCATCGGTCCCGCAGTTTTTTTTCGATAATCAGGCATGGCTCGCGCCCGCACGATGCGGCGCGCAACAACAAGGAACGTAATGGCGACAGCCCCGAAAGCAGCAGCAAAGGCACCGAAAGCAGGCGCCGAAGCCGAAGAAGTCGCGCCGAAGAAGTCGCGCAAGAAGCTCGTCATCCTGATCGTGTTGATCCTGCTGCTCGCCGGCGGCGGCGCCGCCGCCTGGTTCATGCTCGGTCACAAGGAAAAGGAAGGCGCGGAAAAGCATGCCAAGGTCGAGGCGCCGAAGCCGCCCGTCTTCCTGGTCATGGAACCTTTTACCGTCAACCTACAAAGCGAGGGGACCGACCAGTTCCTGCAGGTGGGCATGACGCTGCAGGTGGCAACGGCCGAGCAGGTCGACCTGGTCAAGCTCTACATGCCGCAGGTACGCAGCCGGCTGCTGCTGCTGCTGTCGTCCAAGCGCGCCGCCGAGATCAATACCGCCGAGGGCAAGAAGAAGCTTGGCGCCGAAATCATGGCAAGCGTGAACCTGCCGTTCTCGCCGACGGCCAAGAAGCAGGAAGTCTCCGATGTGTTCTTCACTTCTTTCGTGATCCAGTAAGACCATGGCTGAAAACTTTCTTTCACAGGAAGAAGTCGATGCCCTGCTCAAGGGCGTCAACGGCGACCAGGACGATGCCGGCACCGTCGAGGACAGCTCCGGCGTACGCCCTTACAACCTGGCCACCCAGGAACGCATCGTGCGCGGCCGCATGCCGACGCTGGAAATCATCAACGAACGCTTTGCCCGCCTCTTGCGCATCGGCCTGTTCAACTTCCTGCACCGCACCGCGGAAGTCTCGATCGGCCCGGTGCGGGTATCGAAGTACAGCGAATTCATCCGCAACCTGGTGGTGCCGACCAACCTGAACCTGATCCACATGAAGCCGTTGCGCGGCACCGCGCTGATGGTGTTCGATCCGAACCTGGTATTTCTGCTGGTCGACAACCTGTTCGGCGGCGACGGCCGCTTCCATACCCGCGTCGAAGGGCGCGACTTCACGCAGACCGAGCAGCGCATCATCCAGCGCGTGCTCGGCATCGTCTTCGAAA
>JANXSS010000097.1 GCA_025356535.1 Herminiimonas sp. | reverse complement strand
AAGCGAATGAACACGTCGATATTGTCTCAGACCGGAGCGTTGGCGGAAACAGTAAGTCGTTAATTAATCAGTGCTTCCTTAGGTGTCATGGCGTACGCTGCCAGTGCGACGCTATGGGCCTATCTCGCGGTACCGCGCGACAGGCGCGAGCCGCGCGTGCCGCTGTTGCCTTCGACCACCTATTTCGAGACGCCTCCGCTCGAAGAGTTGCCGTCTGTGCATGCACAGCTGGCGAAGTAACACCGTCCAGCGCCGCGCCTTTGCCCGACAGGCGTATGCCATTGGCCCCTTGACGGCCGTTTTGGCGCCGCGCTCAGGTAAGCCTAACGGGCGTCTCAACGGCTGCCTGAAAATCCGGGTGACGCCACGCATGCAGCATTTTGATGAAAAACTACCGGCTGACAATCTCCCCTATTCTGTTTTCCAGGAAAAATTTCGGCATACTGTTGCGCTGCCGCTAAAACGCCCGCCCGGGGTCGGTCGGCGCAGCGCCACTTGACTTCGAGGACTGTGAAATGCATCGGTTGACACTGGCCAGGACGGCTGCCACGAAAAATGTTTCAAAAGCAGGCAATCCTCATGCCGGCTTGCATCGGTCGTTTCCGCCGGGCGACGCCATTGCGCGCCAGCACAGGGCCTGCGCCGTCACACCGGTGCGTTACCTCCGTCTTTCATGAACGAGACAGACCTGCTCGCCGCCCTGGCCGACTTGCGCGCTGCAATTGCAAGCGACATCCGGGCGAAAAAAGGTGCCGGTGGCACGGTGCCATTGGCGTTCGACAATCCGTTCGTGATTGCTGCGGCACGTCTCGGCTGGCAAACCGGTGCACCACCAACCGTCTATACCCTGCTCAAATCAATCGAATTTGCCCACGCGCAGATCACGATCGAGACATTTCGCGATGGCGTCTCTGAAACTGCGACGCACATGCTGGCGGCGATTGCCACCGATGTGGCCGCTGCATCGGATCAAACGCCTGGTCGGCCAGGCCGTTGACGGTCCTGGTCGGTGACCAGGCCACGCAGCCATCCCGGATGCATGCGAAGACCATACCGAAATGGCTTCATGCAGGCAGATTCGGCACCAGGCGCAAACGCTGCTGCAACTGCTGATTGACCGCCGGGCTGGCAGGCTGGGAGGGATCGACGTACTGGTCATGGTCGAGTTGCTGCAGCAGGTCGATCAAGCGCTCCAGCCACGGATAGCGGGCAAAACGCTTTTTGGCATTTTCAGCCGCGAGCCGTTCGACATAGGCTGGCGTAAACACCGATGGCCGCGCGCGCATGTAGACGCCGCCCAATGCCTGCGCCCGGTTGCCGAGATAGGCCAGGCAGAAGCGCTGCTTCAAGACCATCGACTCGCTGGTTTCGATGATCGGATTGCCATCTACAAACTTGCAACGTCGCAGGAACAATCCCCAGTCGCCGGCGGCATCGGCATCATCGAACTGGGCGAAATCAACCGCAGGCTTTTCCAGCAGGATTGGTGCTTCTTCATTGATCGTCATTTGCATTGCTTCTCCCGGCACGACTGGTTTTTTTGCATGTCATCTCAAATCAACCAATATTTTTGAGAAAAATCGACACGCATTGCCCAGCAAGGTTAATAAACTGACAATCAATAGTGCGATGAAAAAGCAATGAATGTTTTGTAGGAAATCAAACCTTGCGATCGGCCATCTTTTGCGGCGGAAGTGACCGGTAGCAGCCACAGGCAACCGGACGATAGCGATGTCGTCACCGGCATGGCGGTTCGAAGTGTCCCGGCAAGCGAGCTTCAGTTGCGTGGGTTCAAGCCTGCAGGCCGGCGTCTCTTCACGGAAGGCCCGTGAAATGCTTTTCCAGCCCCTGCCAGCACTGCGCATAGTCCTGCTGGCGCTGCGGCGACGCCATTGCCTGCGGCGTCGGGTGCATCACGTACCGACTCTCGAACATGAATGCCAGCGTCGCCTCGAGCCGCACCGGAGTCAGTTCTGCGCTGCTGGCACGGGCAAAGGTCTGCGCATCCGGTCCATGGCCGCTCATGCAGTTGTGCAGGCTGGCGCCACCGGGCATGAAGCCTTCTGCCCTGGCATCGTAGACACCCTCCACCAGCCCCATGAATTCGCTCATGATGTTGCGATGGAACCAGGGTGGCCGAAACGTATGCTGCGCCACCATCCAGCGCGGCGGGAAGATCACGAAGTCGAGGTTGGCCACGCCGGGCGACTCGGACGGCGCCGTCAGTACCGTGAAGATCGACGGATCGGGATGATCGAAGCTGACGCTGTTGATGACGTTGAAGTGCGCCAGATCGTATTTGTACGGCGTGTAGTTGCCGTGCCAGGCAACGACATCCAGCGGTGAATGGCCGATCGGCGCCGACCACAGCCGCCCGCCGAACTTCGCCACGAGCGTGAAAGCGCCTTCCCGATCTTCGAAGGCGGCCACGGGCGCCAGGAAATCACGCGGATTGGCCAGGCCGTTTGCGCCGATCGGTCCGAGCTCCGGCAGGCGCAACGCCGCGCCGTAGTTTTCGCAGACATAACCGCGCGCCCGGTCGCCCTCGAGCGCCACCTGGCAGCGCACCCCGCGCGGCAGTACGGCGATCTCCCCCGGCTTGAGCGCCAGCACGCCCAGTTCGGTACGCAAAACCAGGCCACCTTCCTGCGGCACGATCAGCAGTTCGCCGTCGGCATCGTAGAAAAAGCGGTCCTGCATCGAACGGTTGGCGACATACATGTAGATGGCCAGGCCGCGCTGGGCGTCGCAACTGCCATTGCCGGCCATGGCCGTCAGGCCGTCGATGAAGTCGGTCGCACGGTCGTTAGCCGGATAATCGGGCGGCGACCAGCGCAACCGGTCCGGCGCGGTCGGCGCAGCGCCGAACGGTCCGTCCGGCAGGCCGCCGTGCGCCAGCAGCGTGAAAGGCAGGTGCTGCGCCGCAGGCCGGATCCGGTAAAGCCAGGTGCGGCGATTGAGATGACGCGGCGCCGTGAAGGCGGTGCCGGAGAGCTGTTCCGCATACAGGCCATAGGGCGGGCGCTGCGGTGAATTCTGGTGCTGCGGCAGTGCGCCGGGCAGCGCCTCGGTGGCGAATTCATTGCCGAATCCGGATTGATGGCGCAAGGCCAAATCGACTCTCGGCAGGCCGTGCATCGTGGCCGGTTCAACCGCTGCGCCTGCGCTTTTGCTGTCGTGCTGCATGATGATCGCTCCCGTTGTTGCGTCAGCCGCGGCGTGCGCGACGGCTGTTTCTCGCCGGCGCATTTCCATTTCCATCGTCGCCTGTGTCCGACCTTATCACGCCCAAAGCCGGATAAAAGCAACCTGACGTGCGCCGTCCCTCACGGCCGCCGGCGCTTGTGCTTTTTGCATCGCGTCACGTCATGGTCACATTCGCTTGTTAAAGTTCGTTAACAGTTTTACAACCGCAACTTTCCAGGATCTTGAACATGTTCCAACGTAAATGCATTCCCTTCGTGCTGACCGCACTTTTCGCCGTCCAGGGCGCCAGCGCCAGCGTGGTGCTGATCGCCACGGGCGGTCTCAGCGGCACCGGCGTCGACTTTTCGACCCAGACCGCAGGCCTGCTCGAAAACGGCATCGTCGGCAACCTGTTGGGCGGCATCGGCTCCGGTCTGGCCTGGGCCGGCGGCAATACCTTCATCGCAACGCCCGACCGCGGCCCGAATGCCACGGCCTACAATCCGCTGGTCGACAACACGGCGTCCTACATCGCACGCTTCCAGACGATTCAGATGGTTCTGACGCAAAATGCCTCCGGCGCCGCGCTGCCTTACGTCCTGACGCCGACATTGACGGCAACCACGCTGCTATCGAGCGCGACCGCCCTGACCTACGGCAGCGGCGCGCTAGGCACCGGCAATGTCGTCACCAACGGCATCAGCACCGCCTACACGCTGGGCAGCGGCGTGCCCGCACTCAATGCCGCCAACAACACGAACTACTTTACCGGCCGCTCCGACAATTTCAACCCGCTGGCCAGTTCGGCCAATCCGAACGATGCGCGCCTGGATCCGGAAGCAGTGCGCGTTTCGGCCGATGGCAAGAGCGTCTTCATATCGGATGAGTACGGTCCTTATATCTATCAGTTCGATCGCGCCACCGGGCAGCGCATCAAGAGTTTCACCCTGCCGTCGAACCTGGCAATCACCAAGCTCAGTGCCATCGGCGCGACCGAAATTTCTACCAACACGGTAGGCCGCGTGACCAACAAGGGCATGGAAGGTCTGGCCGTCACGCCTGACGGCAAGATGCTGGTCGGGATCATGCAGGCCGCGCTCGAGCAGGACAAGAAAGGCAGCCTGCGCATCGTCACCGTCGACATCGCCACCGGCGCCACGCACGAATACGCCTACAAGCTGACCACCGGCTCCGGCGTGAGCGAGATCGTGGCGCTCAATGACCATCAGTTCCTGGTCGACGAGCGCGATGGTGCAGGACTGGGTGACGGCACCACCGCCGTCGTCAAGCAGCTCTTCAAGATCGACCTTGCCAACGCGGTCGACGTCACGAGCAAATCGGGCGATCTGACGACGTTCGCCGTGTCCAAGACGCTGTTTCTGGACGTGGTGGCGCAATTAAATGCGAATGGAATCGCCAGCAACGCCATTCCGGCCAAGCTGGAGGGACTCGCTTTCGGTGAAGACCTGATGATCGGTGGCGTGCTGCAGCATTCGCTTTACGTAGCCAATGACAACGACTTCCTGCCCGGTACGTCCGGCGACAACCGGTTCTATGTCTTCGGCGTCAGCGATGCCGACCTGGCAAACGTCGGCGCGACCTATGTCGCACAGTCGATTGCGACGGTTCCCGAACCGGCTACCGTTGCGCTGATGCTGGCCGGTCTGGTGCTCATCGGTGGCATGGCACTTCGGCGACGCGGTTAATCGTCACTGCGCGTCACTGCGCGTCACTGCGGCGTTCAGGCCGCCGCCGCAGCCCGCATCATGGCCACGTAACCCGGCTGTGTTTCCAAGCGGGCGGTAACGCCGCTTTGCTGCAGGATGCGATGGGCGCGCGGCAGATTCCAGCAGGCCACCTTCGTAAACATGTGATGCTCGCCGTGATAGTTCACCCAGTACGGCGCAACGAGCATGCGCGCGATCACGCCGGCGCGTGTGGTGCGGGCATGCCGCAGCGGGTCGGTCGAATTCTGCGCAATCAGTGCATGTTCGGCGATGTTGCGCAGGCGGCTTACCAGGGGCAGCCAGGTCACCATCGGCACCAGCCAGAGGGCGACCCACAGCCACCAGTAACCGGCCAGGCCAAACACCAGCAGGCCGGCACCGTTCTGAAGCAGGAACAGCCGCTGGCGGCGCGCTTCGGCCAGCAGCAGCGAGGACCCGGTGACGCCAGCGCCGCGCGCCTTCAGGCCGGCTGCCAGCGCGCCGAAACGCTGCCTGAAAAACGTCTGTCCGCTCAGGTCGCGCACCACCTTTCGCAGTAGCGACGCGCGCGTTACCGGAAACGGCGCAGAGAGCACCAGGTCGGGGTCGCCGGTCTGCTGGACGAAACGGTGATGCTGCAGGTGATACGGGCGATAGACCGGCAGTTCACTGCCGCAGAACCACCTGGCCAGGCGATCGTTGAAAGCGCGCAGGGGGTGCAGCAGGCCGTGCGCCGCGTCATGCATCAGGATGAACAGGCCGAGCTGACGGTTGCCGACCAGCATGACGCCAACCGGTATCGTCAGCGGCCACCGCGCGCCGCACAGCATCACGATTCCCATGCATAGCCAGCAGTGCGCAACCAGCGCCGGCCCCTTCCAGCGCGAGCGCGCCGACAGCATCCGCCATTGTGCAGGCGTGAAATAGTCCTCCGGTCTTACGCGTGCAGCAGGTGTCATTGGCGGCCTGGTTTATTGTCGTTAAAACATTCTACGACTTTTTCATGCCCGCCCCTGGCAAACACGCTGCCGGACGCTAGCGCTCGATCGCCGGCGCGCCCTTCAAGCCTTCGCGTGCGGTTGCCATGATCGTCGGGCAGGGCGAGGACTGCTTGTTGCTCGGCGCCAGCAGCGCCAGCAGCGACGCCAGCGGGTTGACCGCGCCCAGCGCCAGCGCAGCCGCCCCCCGCATGGCCAGCGGCCCCTTCATCACGCCGACATCCGGATTCTTGAAGGTGCCCCGCACATAAAGGGGCGAGCGCAGCGAAAAGACGCGGAAGCCCTTGGTATGCGGATAGACGTTCAACATCATCTGCTCGGTTGCCAGATTGATGGTGCCGTCGACGTTGATCAGCGCGTCCGTGGTGTCGAGTGCGAAGACATGCGAATCGAGCACGCCGTTCCTGACCACGAAGTCGGCCGCGGCGCAGTTGATGCGCACCACCTTGTCGCCAAACAGCTTGGCCGCAACGATGTTGGCAACGTTGAGTCCGGCTTCTTCGAGCAGCGTGTTGCTGATGGCGCCATCGTTGATCAGCAGCTTGACCTCGCCGTTGGCCGTTGCCGCAAGCGCGGCAGAAGAGTTGCCGCGACCGGCCAGCTTTGCATCGCCGTTGATCTCGCCGAAACTGGTATCCATCGGCTGGAAGGCAGGCATCAGCTTCTTGAGCTGCAGGTGCCGCGCGGCGATGTCGATCTTGCCGTCGAGCGGCTCGTTGCGCCCATCCAGGCGAATGGTGCCGGTCATGGTGCCGCCGGCCACGCCGAATTTGAGCGGATCGAAACTCAGTACGCCGTCCTGCATGATGATGTGCGTCGACATGTCGTTGATCGGCAGCGCCGCGTCGCGGATGATGCTGGCGCCCTTGAAGGTGACGTCGGCGTCCATCGCGCGCCAGCGGTCGGTCTTGAAGGCGGTATTCGGCAAGGCGCGCGCATTGGCGGCAGGCGCCACCTTTGCCGCACCTGGCGCCGGCTTGGGACCGGCATTGCCGACCACCTTGGCGCCGATCACCGGCCCCAGGTCGACCAGCGCCAGGCGCTTGGAATGGACGTCGCCGGTCAGGCGCGGCCGCGGCCCGCCGGTGACGAATTCGAGCGTGCCGGACAGGTCCGACTTGCCGACCTGCCCGGTAAACTGCTCATATTTGAAACGCTTGCCTTCGGGCGCGAAGTTGCCGGTAAGGTGACCGCTGGTGCGAAACTTCGGCGTCTCCGGCAGGGCCACGCCGATCAGGTCGTACAGGTCGGCCATGCTTTCGGCCGCCAGTGTCAGGCGCATGTCGACGGCGGCCAGCTTGGCAGGATCGGTGAGCGTGCCGAGCAGGGTCAGGTGGTTGTCGCCAAGATGCACGTCGGCCTGCAGCGGAAACGGCCGCTGGCGCTCGATCAGCGACAGCGCGCCACCGATCTTGCCGGTGCCTTCGAGCTTGGCGTCGCGGTAAGTGCCGGCCAGCTTGACGGCAAAACCATAGCGGTTGTCGATTTCGTCCGGCGTTGCAGGTGCCTGAACACTGCCGGCCGGCACCGGCGCCCTGGTGCCTGGTTTGGGCGCCGCTGCCGTCGCAGCGCTCGCAGCGGCGTCGGCAAGCGCCTTCTGCTTGTCGAGCAGACTGCCGAGCGACAGGGGCTTGCCCAGTGTCTGCACGTTTGCCACGAGGTCGATGCGGGTCGGCAGATCGGTCACCGTGATGACGCCGTCTGCAAACTGCAGTTCCTGCAGCTGCAGGTCCCACTTCGATTTTTCGTTTTCCTTGCGCGTAAAGGTCCAGGTGTTTTTCTGGTCCATGGCGCGTTCGAGGTCCACCACCGGATTGCTCAGCGCGATATGCGGAATGATGATCTTGCGCCCCAGCAGAGGCAGGATCTCGACCTCGACTTCCAGTGCGTCGACGGTGGCGAACCGGGGACGCTTGGCCCATGCGGGATTATCGATCTGCACCTTGCCGGCAGTAAATGTCGGCACTGGAATCCATGTCCGGATGCCGGTCGCCTGTGGCGGCCGCGCCCATTTTGCACTGAGATGTCCGGCGATCTCGAACTTGCGGCCGGTGGCTGCCGAGACTTTCTCGTTGACGAAGGGCCGGGCCCGGTCCCAGTCGAAGGTTTTTATGAAAATCACCAGCGCGATGATCGCCACCACCACGATCGCCAGCAGTATTGCCATGATCTTGCCGAATGTTTTCATGCTGCGGTCGCGCTTTCAATGATCGACAGCGCCTGGTCGCAGGGGGTGCGAACCAGACGCTGTCAGGTGCAGAAGTTGCGGGAAGTACCGTATTTTCACTACCGGTAATTACCCTGCCAGATTCTGGGTCCGGCCCGGTGTCGCGAGCCGGCAGTGGTCGAAATGATACCGGGAAGGTACTGCGAAGCGGTAGCAATAGTTTGTACGGTGGATCACCTAGTTGCGGCATGGGAGGATGGCTGCCCTGAGTTTTTCGAGACAAGAACGTGGCTTGCGGCAAGCGGGGCGACGCCGTTGTGTGTGCTGGCCCGCATTCCGCATCCATGCCTGCTGCTAACATTTCGTTTTCGACGCGCTTTGGGCAGGGTTTGAAAGCAATTACCGGCAAAGCGCTGCGCCCCGACTTTGCGGCAACTGCGGTAACGTCGATGCAGGCGCCAGTCATGCCGTGTTGCGCCGCGTCAGACGGCGCATGCGACCGCCTCCGGTAGCCACACCGCGCAAGCACCTCCCCGATTCACCACGATGATCCTTCAAAAACTGCGCACCTCGCGCCTGATGCGGCTTTCACTGCGCTTTATCCTGCCACTGGCCGTTGCCATCGGCCTGTTCGCCTATGCGGTCGTGCCAATGGTCAATGCCCTGACCCTGCAGTGGTTCGTCAAGGACCTGGAGATACGCTCGCAGTCGCTGGTCAGCGCAATGCAGGAACCCTTGTCGGAATACGTGCCGCAGGGCGCGCGCGACCGCATCCTGCAGCTGTTCGACCGCGCCATTCGCGACGAGCGGCTGTATGCGGTCGGTTTTTGCGACCCGGCCGGCAAGCTCGTCTATGCAACGCTGACCTATCCGAAGGCGCTCGGCTGCCAGCCGCTCACGCGCAAGGGCCGGCGCCCGCAGGCAGTGGTACGCATGGCCGAAGGGTCGCTGCATATTTCGGAAAGTCCCGTCGAAGGGGAAGCCGGCCGCCTCGGCCGGCTGATCCTGGTACAGGACATGGGATTCGTCGAGCGGCGCAGCGCCGAATCGCGCAAGTACGTCATCTCGCTGTTTGCCTTGCTGGCGCTGGTGATCTTCCTGATCACGGTGGTGGTGGCGCACCTGAGCTGGCGTGGCTGGATAAACGCCGTCAAGGGCGTGCTGCGCGGCGAGCGGCCCGGCGCTGCCGTCGAGGTCGGGCAGTCCGACATCCAGCCACTGGTGGGCGACCTGCATGCAATGCTGCGCGAACTGAACCTGGAGCGGCGCATCCTCGGCGATTCGCCGCAACTCTGGACGCCCGACAGGCTGCGCGCGCTGCTGCATGACGAACTGGCAGGCGATGAAGTGCTGGTGGTATAGAACCGGGAACCGTATCTGCATGTGCATACCGATGCCGGCATTGCCGTGCACCGCCCGGCCAGCGGCCTGGTGACGGCGGTCGAGCCGGTCATGCGGGCCTGTTCGGGCACCTGGACGCGCATGGCAGCGGCTCGGCCGACCGCGAGACGGTCGACCGCCAGGACCGGGTCGCCGTGCCGCCCGACCAGCCGAGCTATACCCTGCGCCGCATCTGGCTCTCGCGCGAGGAAGAAGCCGGTTACTACTATGGATTTGCCAACGAAGGCCTGTGGCCGCTGTGTCATATCGCGCACGTGCGGCCGGTCTTTCGCACCACCGACTGGGAATATTACGAAGCCATCAACCGCCGCTTTGCCAACGCCGTGGTCGCCGAGGCGCGTACCGACGATCCGGTGGTGCTGGTGCAGGATTACCATTTCGCGCTGGTGCCGCGCATGGTGCGCGAAGCCCTGCCGAAAGCCACCATCATCACCTTCTGGCACATACCGTGGCCCAATCCCGAGTCCTTCGGCATCTGTCCGTGGCGCGAAGAGATTCTCGAGGGACTCCTGGGCAGCACCATCCTCGGTTTCCACACGCCCTTCCATTGCAAGAATTTTCTGGAGACCGTCGACCGTTACCTGGAGACGCGCATCGAGCATGAAGCCTCGACCATCTCCTATGGCGGCGCGCTGACGCAGGTCGAGTCGTATCCGATCTCGATCGCCTGGCCCCAGGCGCCGGCGCCGGGTGCACCGGAAATCGACGAAGCCGACACCGTCGCCGGCTGCCGGCGCACCATCCGCGAAAGCTGCAACCTGCCGCCGGGGCAACTGCTGGGCATCGGCGTCGACCGGCTCGATTACACCAAGGGCATCATCGAGCGTTTCGAGGCGGTCGAGCGCATGCTCGAACTCCATCCGGAAATGGCAGGGCGCTTCACACTCGTACAGATCGCCGCGCCGAGCCGCTCTTCGCTCGACGAATACCAGTTGCTGGAGACCCGCGTGCGCAATCTGGCCGAACGCATCAACACCCGGCATGCCGGCGCCGGTGGCGCCATGCCGATCCTGCTGAAGATCGAGCAGCATGGCGCCAGGGAAGTCAACCGCTACTACCGGGCAGCCGACGTCTGCCTGGTCACCAGCCTGCATGACGGCATGAACCTGGTGGCCAAGGAATTCATCGCTTCGCGCGACGACGAGCTGGGCGTACTGATCCTGAGCCAGTTCACGGGCGCGGCGCGCGAACTGCATGAAGCGCTGATCGTCAATCCGTATCATGTCGAACAGAGCGCCGGCGCACTCTACCGGGCCCTGACCATGCCGGCGCTGGAGCAGCGCGAACGCATGCGCAGCATGCGCACCCTGGTGCATGACTACAACGTGTTCCGCTGGGCCGGACACATGCTGCTCGACGCTGCCCGCCTGCGCCGGCGCGAGCGCGTCATGACGAAGATCCGGTCGCACAGCCGGCCCCGCCTGCGCCGGGCGGCGAGCGCATGAGGCCGCTCTACTCCGCCGAGGGCACGGCGCACCTGGACGCCATCGTGCGCCCGGGCGTGCTGTGCGTCTTCAATTTCGACGGCACGCTGGCGCCGATCGTGCCGCAGCCGGACGATGCGCGCCTGCCGACGCCGGTGCGCCTGCGCCTGCAGACACTCCAGCAGCATGCGCCGGTTGCGATCCTCACCGGGCGCGCCTTGAGCGACATCGGCGCCCGGCTCGATTTCACCGCCGATTTCATGATCGGCAATCATGGCCTGGAAGGGTTGCCGGACTCGGTCGACCGGCGCAGCGCCTACGAGCAGGTCTGCACGACCTGGCGCAGCGCGGTGCAGGCAGCACTGGCCGACAGCAGTCGCTTCGAGTCGACCCTGCTGCTGGAAGACAAGCAGATCTCGTTGTCGCTGCATTATCGCCATGCACGCAACCAGGTCGCGGCAAGGCAGCAGCTACTGGCGCTGTTCGACACCCTGTCGCCGGCGCCGCGCATCATCGCCGGCAAGTGCGTCTTCAATCTGCTGCCGCAAGGCTCGGGCGACAAGGGCACCGCCTTCGAACAGCTCATGACGCTCTCGGGCGCAACCGGTGCGATCTATGTCGGCGACGATGTCACCGATGAAGACGTGTTCCGGCTCGCCCGCGACGACCTGCTGTCGGTACGGGTCGGCCAGACCACCGGCTCGGCCGCGCCATTTTTCCTGCGCCGGCATGCCGACATGCTGCGCCTGCTCGATGACCTGACGGCCCGGCTGAAGGTTTTCCGAACGCCCCACGCCGCCAGGACGGCCCTGTCGCCTGATACGGCGGCAACGACGGCACGACACGTACACAAGCACCCGACCTAGGCACGCACGCGCAGTCGCATGCGCAGCTGCACGCAAAACCGCATCCAAAGGAGCACACATGAACACACTCGATCTCGGCCTGATCGGCAACTGCCGCACCAGCGCACTGGTTGACCGCGCCGGTGCAATCGTCTGGTGGTGTTATCCCTATTTCGACAGCGATCCGCTGTGCTGCGCCCTGCTCGAGCCGACCGCCGAAGGCCCGCCTTTCGGCATGATCGACGTGATCTTCGAAGGCGCCACCTTGGAGTCGCAGCATTACGAGGCAAATTCCGCGATCCTGGTGACCGCCTTTGCCGACGCCAGCGGCAACGCGATCGAAATCGTCGATTTCGCGCCACGCTTCGAGCTGCACGGCCGCATGTTCTCGCCTTCCATGCTGGTGCGCATCATCCGCTGCAAGGCCGGCCGCCCGCGCATTGCCATCCGGGTACGGCCGGCGGCGTCCTATGGCGAACGGCGCGCCGTGCCGCGCGCCGGCGCCCATCACGTGTCTTACGCCGGCGCTGCGCAGGCCATGCGGCTGACCACCGATGCATCGATATCGGCCATCGTCGACGAGCGCTCGTTCTTCCTGCACGATTCGGTGACGCTGCTGATGGGCCCGGATGAAACCGTCGACGGTTCGCCAGCCGAAATCGGCCGCGCCTTCTACGAAAACACGCGCCGCTTCTGGCAGCGCTGGGCGCGCAACCTGGCAGTGCCCTTCGAATGGCAGGACGTCGTCATCCGTGCGGCCATCACCCTGAAGCTCAATGCCTTCGAAGACACCGGCGCCATCGTCGCCGCCGTCACGACCTCGATTCCGGAGGCGCAGAACAGCGGGCGCAACTGGGACTACCGGCACTGCTGGCTGCGTGACGCCTATTTCGTCGTCAATGCATTGAACCGGCTGGGTGCGACCAGCACCATGGAACAGTATCTCGACTACATTCTCAACATCATCGCCGACACCCGCGACGCGCCGCTGCAGCCGGTCTACGGCATCCGGCGCGAGGCGCTGCTGGAAGAAACCACGGCGCCGGCGCTGGCCGGTTACCGCGGCATGGGACCGGTGCGGGTCGGCAACCTGGCGTACCTGCAGATACAGAACGACGTCTTCGGCGCCGCCATTCTGGCCAGCACGCATGCCTTCTTCGACGAGCGGCTGCAACGCCCTGCCGACCATCGCATCTTCGGCGACCTGGAACGGCTGGGTGAACAGGCCGTGCTGAACTACGACGTGCCGGATGCCGGCATCTGGGAGTTGCGCGGCGTCAAGCGGGTGCATACGTTTTCCAGCATCATGTGCTGGGCCGCCTGCGACCGGCTCGCAGCGATTGCGCGCCGGCTCGAATTGCATGCACGCGCCGACTACTGGACGGCGCAGGCGCAGACCATCCATGGCGTCATCTGCAAACTGGCCTGGCATGCAGGTCTCGGCAGCTTCGTCTCCACCTTCGGCGGCGACCGGCTCGACGCCAGCCTGCTGCTGATGGTCGAGCTGCAGTTCCTGCAACCGGACGATCCGCGCTTTGCCGGCACCGTCACGGCCATCGAGACGCATTTGCGCCGGGGCGACTTCCTGCTGCGTTACGATGAGGAAGATGATTTCGGTCTGCCGGAGACGGCATTTCTGGTCTGCACGCTCTGGTGGATCCAGGCGCTGGCGCAGATGGGCCAGAAGGAACGGGCGCGCGAGTTGTTTACCCAGGTGCTGTCACGCCGCAATCACCTGGGCCTGCTGGCCGAGGACGTGGCCTCGGAAACCGGCGAACTGTGGGGCAATTTTCCGCAGACGTATAGCATGGTTGGGTTGATTCAATGCGCAATGCGCCTCAGTATCTCGTGGGACGATGCTTTTTAAGGATGAATGATGACGCAACTGATCGGCGCACTCGATATCGGCGGCACCAAGATCGCCGCCAGCGTGGCCGATGCGACGGGTTTTCTGGCGCGGATGACCGAGGCCACCGTGAAGTCGGGCGCCCCGGATGCGCTCGCCAGGCAATGCATCCGGCTGCTCGACGCGGCGGCTGAAAAAGCCGGCGTCGCGCCGGCGCTGCTGCAGCGCGTGGGCGTGAGTTCCTGCGGGCCTTTCAGGTTGCATGGCGACGGCATCGCGCTGGTGGCGCCCAATATCTGCGGCGGCCTGTCCGCCCGCGGCAACCTGCCCAACGACTGGACCGAACTGCCGCTGCAGGGCGTGCTGGCGGCACGCTTTGCGCAGGTCGAGATCCGCAACGACTGTATCGCCGCCCTGCAGGGCGAGCGCACCTTCGGCGCCGTGATCGATGCACGCGATTGCGTCTATGTCACCTGGAGCACCGGCATCGGCTTCGGCCTGTGCGTCGACGGCCGCCTGCTTGCTGGCAAGCAGGGCAATGCCGGTCACGCCGGCCACCTCCTGATGGACCCCGCAGGACAGACCCTATGCGGCTGCGGCAGTCGGGGCGACCTGGAAAGCCTGATATCGGGAATGAACATCACGCGCGGGCAGGCGCTGGATACGCCGGCGCTGTTTGCTGCGGCAAAGGCCGGCGATGCACAAGCCAGAAAGCTGGTGACGACTGCCGCAAGCTGGCTCGGTCGCGCCCTCTACGACTTGACGGTGACGCTTGACACCAGCGTATTCGTCATCGGCGGCAGTGTCTGGCAACATCACGGCGCCTGGCTGGCCCCGATCGTGCGGCATGAACTCGAGAGCCGCTTCCCGGTGCTGACTCACGGCGTGACGATCGTGCCGCCCGGACTCGACGCCTTCGTCGCAGACGTCGGCGCGCTATGCCTGGTCATGCCGGCGGAGTGGATCGAACCGTGGCGGGCAAGCCGTCCGTGGCAGAACCTGCATCATTTGCCGAACTGAGTCTTGACGTCGGCAACACAGGCTTTTTGTGGCGCACCTGCAAAGGCGTCGCATTTTTCCAGTGCCACCTTGTAGTCCGCGCTGCGCTTGTCTTCCTCTGCATCGGCCCGCGCTTCGCTGATCTTGCGATCGGCTTTCGCGTCGGCCAGTGCCGCGACCAGATTGGCCTTGGATTCCTCCAGGCAAACCTCCTTCGGATTGCCGGTCAGGCTGGCGCAACGAGTTTTTTCGACATCGTAGTCCGCTTCGGCGATTGCCTTGCGAGCCTCGGTGGTCGCCGCCAGCGAATTCTTGTATTGCGCCTTTGCATTTGCCTCCAGATAGATCCGTGCCGCCCTGGCTTCGGCAATGCAGACGTCTTTCGGATTGCCAGTCAGGACGTCGCAACGTGGGCGCGTAAGCTTGAAGTCATTGGCCGCCTTTTCGGCAGCCGTGTTGTAGACCAGCCTTGCATTGTCGGGCGCGGCGTGTGCAGCAATGCCGTGGCTGATACAGAACGCCGTCATCATGAGTGCGGCAAATGGTTTCATCTTCCCTCCGGTTCGGATTGGCGCGCCCGCAATTCCGGCACGCAGCGCGGTGGACCCGCGCCAGCACTTCTGCCTGCAGCCCTGCGAGCGTACAGTGGATTGGAAAAACCTTCTGTGCGGCATCAAACATTCGGCGTGGAAATTTTCATGGAAACGCCTGTGCTGCAGCCTTCCGTAACCGACAGCAAGGCCGCCCGTGCCAGCGCGTCGGCTGCGCCGTTTCTGGCACGGGGAATCCAGACCAGGCGCACTTCTGGAAATTGCGCGAGCAATGCCCGTGCCTGCGACCGGTGTGCCAGCAGCGCCGCAACCGGCGGCTGGCGGCCAAGCACATCGTCGATGACGATGCGGCTGTCGCCATGCACGATCAGTGCATGCGGTTGCAATGCCAGCGCCTGTTGCAACGCCAGGATCAGGGCCAGGTATTCCGCATCATTGCTGTTGCCCGTACCGCCATGCACGCTGCACGCGCAGCGCCGGCCGTCTGGCGCCTGCACCAGCGCACCCAGGCCGAGACGGCCAGGATTGGGCATGGCCGAGCCGTCGAACCAGGCATGCCAGGCAGCCGGATCGGCGGCTTCGGCCAGGCTCTTTGCCACATGCCGCGCGCGTGCGGCGTTGCGTCGCAGCGCCTGACGCTGCACGTCGTTTTCGCGTGCCCGCAGGCGCGCGTCGATGAAATCGACAAGCAGCACCGCGCCGGCGACAGCCTGCAGCACCCGTTGCAGGGCAAGCGCCGGCGACAATGCATCGCTGCGCACGAGTCGCCGCGCTGCCACGCGCTCACGGTGGGACGACGCGTTTAGCATCGCCTGCCACGCCTGCTGCTGCTCCGGATGGGTCAAGAAGTGCGCCGCGCGAATGCGATTCTGCTTGCCATAGTATGATTATTTTTTACTGGAAAAAATAACGTCAATCAGGGGCCAGAACCCATGTACCGATTCGCACCGATCCTGCTGCTTGCCTGCAGTCTTGCCACCCTTGCCGAAGATAGCATGCCGAATCTGGAACTGCGCAAGGCGGAGTGCCCGAAGGTTGCCAAGGCGGCTGGATACGCTTACTACGCAAAAAAGGAAGAGGGCCGCATCCTTGCAGTCTCGGATGCAAACCGGGCCACTGGTCTCGCGCCGCTTTACCAGTGGTCGATCGACTACGCGACCAACACGGCTACCGGACCGGACGACGCGGTGCATCAGGCAATCGAAAAATGCCTGCGCAATGTCGAACTCGTGAAGGCTGCGACGATGCGTGGCGAAGCGTTTTCGGTTGAAAACCTGAAATAGCGCTGCTGCGGTGGGCGCTGCCCGGCCACGCACCGTATCGAACCCGGCGGGCGGCCGGGTTGTACCGAACGCTTCCGGCGCTGGCGGGTGCAATG